>MPMP01000097.1 GCA_002238565.1 Albidovulum sp. bin36 | reverse complement strand
ATTTAAGGGCCTTGATGCGCGGATCCATGGCGATTTTCCAGCGGACGGACCAATTCGACTCCTGCATGACCGATTCGCGGCCATGAGTCAAGCCCTCTTCCGAACATTCCGCGGCTTTCGAAAAGTCCTTTAAATCAGCCGGTTGAAGTCGAAAAAAAATGTTGGCGGAAAGTCCTGAACTTAAAGCAATGCCATTGCTTGGCCAGAGCCCGCCAGCAGCCGATCATCAGCGCCGTATCGTCGAATTTGAGGCCGTCCTCAAGAGAGCCGCCGTAGTAACCAAGGATCCGTGCCGCCAGTCCTTCGGGTACTGTCAGCACAATTTCGCGATAGTCGGAAAGCAGGCCGCGCTCGACGGCCTCGGCAAAGCCGATCTCGTAGAGGACGGGTCCATAAAGCTCTTCATCATCCATCGAGCGCAAAGCCGCGGCTAGTTCGCTGGCCCGGTTGCGGGCGCTCTCGGCGTAGACCTTCGGAGTTGCGGTCATATAGAGGCGCCGGTCGGCCAGGATGCGGTCTTCGCCGTGGATCATCGTGAAATGCGACTGCTGCGCTCCATCCACGATCGCGCCCGCCGTGCGGTGAGCCTCGTCGCAGACCGCCAGGTCAAATCCGGGCAAGCCGTGACCGCGCTGCACGCGCTCGATTACCGGAGACGACTGGTAGGTGGCAAAGATGACGGTCATCGCCCCCGAATCGTCCGGTCGCGCCCGCTCCGCCAGTTTCGCGGCATCGGTAGTGGCCGGCCACGCGAGATCCAGGGTGTCCATGTCGATGTTGTCGTCCTGGGTCTTCTTTCGCCTGCCGACCTGGCTGTCCGAACAGGCCGCGAAGGCCCGCAGCGGAAGCTCGGCATCCCTGGCCCATGCATGGACGGTCTGCGACATCAGAGCCAGCGACGGCACTAGGTAAAGAACGCGCCCGCCAGTGCCAGCAAGGCGCTCGGCGGCGCGCTGCGCGGTCAGCGTCTTGCCGGTTCCGCATGCCATGATCAGCTTGCCGCGGCTGCGGGATTCCGCCAGGGCGTCCGCAATATTCCTTACAGCGTCTTCCTGATGCGGCATGAGAACTGGCGGCCCGGCTTGGACGACCTCGCCGGTTCCGACGAAATGCGCACGGGTCGATCGGGCTCGACCGGAGATTGTGCAGCCCGATGCGCACGACCGGAACTGCCTGGCTGGAGAGAGTGGCCTTGAGATTGACGGACAAATCATGTCCGGTCGTGTCTATGATGACCCGCTTGATCAAATCCCCGGTGCCGGATGCAGCCAGGAAGGAGTTGATCGCCGATTTCGAGATGGATTCTCCTTCTCCGTAAAACTTGCACTGGATAGCAGACAGGCCATCGCCGCTTGCAAGTTCGGTAACCAGGTCGATGCCGGTGTCGGTGGTGTCCTTGCCGCGTTCCCGGGCCCATTCGGAGAAATGCCGGACGCTGCGGTACTGGATGCGTTGCTCCGGGTCGCGCGCCAGGAAGGCAATGCAGAGTTATTCAAAAGCGGCGCCTGCGGCTCGGGTCCGCGAATAATCGCCGGAAGCCATCTCGCTGCGCCAATTATCAAGTACCGCAACGATGTTTTGCGTCTTTTCTGCCAAGGCGCTGGCCTCCCCCGAATTTCAGCCCGCGGCGCATTTTTAGCGCGGTTCAGACCGGGCTGTTAGCACGTTTTCGGTGAACTCGCATTCGAGGCGGAACTCGCCGCATTCGATTGCGCTAGCCTTGGAACTTCATTCGAGAGTGCTAGCCCGGTCCGAATGCTCGTCGGATTTCGGGCCGCGTTACAAAGAGTGCGCGCGACGCTCGGGGGCGGCGTACGCGTGGACTTACGATAAGCTGCACGGCAAAGTGCGTTGCAGCCAACCATGGAATCAAAATTCTAGGCAAGGGAGGCCGAAGTGAGCGGCCAGCGCGCGCAATTCCGCTCGAAAATCCCCGTAGGCCACCGCTAGATGGTGTTCCAGGCCGCAGCCGATAATCCGATGGAGAGCTTCCGACGCTGGCATGTCGAAGCGGAAGACTCCGCTCGTCCCGGAAAAGGCTTTCGGCCGCTTGAGCATTTCGCCGCCCGCCGTCGCGATCTTCAATTCACCGAATGCGCGGCTGACGCGAAGCAAGGTTATTCGCCCCGGTCGAAGCGGGAATTCTCTAAGCAGAGGCAGTTTTCTATTCGAGTGCACCGCCGCTTCAGGGGGAATGTCCGGGTCCCTCATCGATTCGGGAGCTTGGCCGCAGTGCCAAAGAACGCCCGTGTCGCTAACCGGGTCCAGATCGACGAGGTCGGCAAGGAATACCGGGCTTCGCGAAACCTCCTGGAGCACCAGCTGCGAAACCGATCCATAGACGTCGGCTTCGCATGCGCATGGAATTCCGCTTTCGCACAGCGTTCCCGCCGGGCCGCAGACGGCGCCGCCGTATTCCGTGAAAGTTTCCGGCCAGCATCGGACGGCGATCGCGTCGTATGCGCCTTCGGCGCGAATTCCTTCCAGCCCCGCTCCGAGCTCCATCGAGCGGGTCGCGGCTTCCAGGTCCAAATGATCAAATCCCCGGAGCGTTTCCTTCGCGTCGGCGAGCAGGCTGTCGACATCGTCTCGCCGTGAATTCCCGGCGGCTTCGAAGAGACGGTCGATGCCGAGTTCGTCGACGGCCATCCCGAAAACCTCCGTCAGCTGGCTGGAATCGTAGGCGCAGGTGTCGAAGCCGGGCGGCGGCTGGCCTAGCCGTACGATGCGTTTCGATCTGAGCGCTTCGGCCGCGGGGCAGGGCCGCGATGAAGCGCGTGCAGGCGATCGGGGCTGAATAGCGCCGGACAGCCGGTTCCCGGCCAGAAGCTCGGCAAGCTCCCGGTCAGCGTCGCCGCCTAGAGGGTCGACATATATCCAGCCGAATTCGCGTCCTCTCAATCCGAGCGCGTGCGACGCCAGGTTGAGGCCGCAAATCGAATTCAGGCGAAGCCTGCCGCCGGTCCTCGGTTCGGGCACGGCCCAGATCATGAGGGGGCAGTCGAATTCGGACGCGGCCCGAGCCGCTATCGAAGCATCGGTAAATGTCGTTTGGAGCAGCAGCAATCCTTCGAGGGACGAATCGCGCAGTTCGCGGAGGGCGCTTTCGGCGGCATTGTCATCCAGGAGCAGATGCCGGGGGCCTGCGAACTCGAGTCCGCTGCGGTCCAGAGCCGCGAGCATTGCCGCCAGCTTTTCTTCCGCGAAGCCAACGTCGAATGTCGACCGGCCAAGTCCAAGAACGCCGAGCGTCAAATATTCGTCCTCGGCGACGGCATGCGAATGGAACCGGTTGGGGCCCGGATGGCGAGCAATGCCGCCGGCGGCGAAAAGTCGGTCGCGAGGCCCGTCGAGAAAATTGGCGCTTTACCGCAAGATGCTAGGATTTTCGAATTTTCGCGGGGCAAGCCGAATCTACAGTCGATCGTGATTTCTCCGTCCATTGGTTCAACGGCTCCGCGACCGGCGCTCGCCGCGAAAGGCCGGAGAGCCGCGCGCGCCGGCACTGGGAATGCCGCTGGTTTCGAATCGTTGGCGCAATTCGGCCATTGCTAGAGTCTATATTGCATTCGAAGCTATGAATGCCTCGACTTCTCGGCGAACCGGAGCGCCTGCCGGCACGCCCTTTACCAGGCACTTGAGCGCTCCCGCAGCATTGGCGAACGCTACCGCCTCCTTTTCGCAGCCGGTCTCGGCAAGCCGCAGCGTGAAGGCGCCGTGCCATACATCGCCGGCCCCCGTCGTATCGACGGCCCGCACGCGGTAGCCGGGGACTTGAGCGACCGAACTTCCGTTTAGGCTGTAGGTGCCGTTGCTGCCGTCCGTCACGGAAACCCAGCCGGGCAATTGCTTCGAAGCCGATGCGAGAGCCTCGCTCAGATTGCTCTTGCCCGCGAACTGACGAAGCCCCTGCGCCGAAAAGGCGACATGGCTGGCGAGCGAAGCAAGTCGAAGCGGCGTCGGAGACTCGGCGTCGACGACGCCGGGTACGTTTCTCGCCGCGGCCGATTCCAGCGCTCGCTCGGCTCCTTCCTCCCAGCGAGTGTCGACAAGCGCCGCGTCGAAGGGCAAATCCGGCAGTTCAACAGAGTTGCCCAGATTGGTGCCGCGAAAATTGACAATCTGCCGCTCTCCCTGCGAGTTCGTGCAGACCGAGGATACCGATGTCTCGGCATCGTCGATGCGCGTTATGTAGCTCGTGTCGATGCCTTCGCGCTCCAGATTATCCAGAATAACGCCGCCGAAAAAATCATCGCCGATTCTGCTCGCAAGAATCGGGGCGCCTCCCAGCCGAGCGATGGCTACCGCTGCGACCATGGCGCAGCCGCCTATGGACAGCCGCATTTCCGAGGCGCGGTATTTCAACGGCATATCCGGAATCTCCGGAACTTCGAACATCAAGTCGGCGACCGATTGCCCTACGACCAAAATATTTTTCATACGCTGTATCCGCATCCTTTGCTCAACGGAGCGACGGTACTGAGGAGCATTGGAATCGCGTGGCGAATCCGTCGATCAATTCGCCGGCGTTCTTGTACGCGGTCGGCTATCCGCCATCGTCGTCGACGGGGCACTCGGCGAGTACTGCTGCAAACTGCGCACCGTGCATATCTCGATCCAGAGCGCCGCCCTGAGCGACCGCCCTCGGAAAGGAGAACTTCAATACATTCAATTCGGGCAATTGGTAAAGCCTAACTTCCGAAGCCGGCATATCGAACATATTCGCGACGCGCGAAACAGGGAATTTGCCGGAAACCGCTTCGAATGCCGCCGCGGAACCGCAGAATATGTCGATCGTAAGCATGAAAGGACCGGCGTTCTTCGCCCTGATCCCTTCGACTTCTTCGCTCAGAATCGTCATCCGGCCTCCAGAACGTCCAGCCTGAACGCTTCCATCGGATCGTTCAGGCGCAGAACATGATTCAGTGCGAATTCGTAGACCGGGCCTCGCTCGGTTTCGGCTGGCGAATACGGGAACGCGAAAGTCGGCAGCTCGCAGTCGCCTGGCAGCGGAAAGTGGAGAATGAAGGGATTGGCCAGCCGAGCGATTTCAGTCGCTTCCGACTGGGAGCGCGCCGAAACCAGTACGAGCGCGCCGACCTCCGCGGGAGCGGAGGGCTTCGACTCGAGCCGGCCGAGCGCGGCGTTGACTCCAATTAGCCGGATTTCCAGATTATAGGCATCGGGATCGATAGACATCCGCTCCGAGATTTTTTCAGCGAGGAAGCCGCGGAGATTCCGGCTCCACGCGCCGATGTTCTCGACATACCGGGCTTCGCGGACGATCGCTAGAATCATCGTTTGATAGCCGGCGATTCTCGACCCTTCCAGTTTGACGGTATAGGCGTCGGAAGGAATCCAATTGGATCCTTCTACGGCCACTTTCCGGTCGTCGACCGCCATGTACCTTGCTTCCGTCGTATCCAGGCATCCGCCGGGCTCGCGCAGCAAGAAGGGGTTGGCGTTTTCGTAGAGCATGTGCGCGGACACCGTATGCGGCGTGCACCGCGCTTCGTCCGCCATCGGCTCGACGGTAAAGCCGGAATCGCCGAACTCGACGGCTACGACTCCGCTCAGCGGCGCGGTCGAGCAAAGAGCGCCGCACTCGGCGATCTTGGCGCCATGCCAGGCCGACCCCGCGTCGTGGCCGCGCATTAGCGGAAGCGCCGCTATCGACGCGGTGTCGGTCGCTCGGCCGGCGATGACGATTTCCGCGCCGGTCTCGAGCGCGGCGGCGATCTGCTCGGCGCCCGCGAGAGCAACGATGTTGGAGCAATCGAGGATACCGGTTTCGCTGAGTTTGATAGCGGGCTCCAGGGCCTCTATTCGCCCTCCGCCGAGCAGCTCGGCGATCTTTTCCGGGCGCTGACTGGATTTGATTGCGGCGACTCTCACTTTCCGCCCCTGGTCGCGGGCGATCTCGTCGGTAATGGCGAGCATCCAGTCGACCATGGCGTCGACGCCGCAGGTGCCGGACGAGCCGACGACCAGCGGAGCGCCGGCTTTCGCCTGCGCCTCCATGAGCAGCTTCCATTCGGCGGCGGTCGAAGCCCTCGAATATTTGGAAACGCCTTTGCCGAGGTAGTAAGGGCCGCTGTCGGTGGAGCCGCCGTCTATGGAGATTATGTCGGGACGCGACTCGACCCCCCGCTCGAGAGCGGTTCGATCGAAGCCAAGGCCAAGTACGCCCGACGGCACCAGGACGCGCGTGAGCATGCTAGCTTTTATGGCGGGGCGGCCTAGTGAGCAGGTTGCGCAAAAACATTGGCGCGACGAAACCGGCGATGGCGGCGACCCAGAGGCCAATTGCGATTTCCGAGGAGAAAAGATACGTCCAGTCGCCGTTCGATATCACCATCGCGCGCCTCAGGCTGTCCTCCATATACTTGCCCAGAAGTATGCCGAGAATGATGGGAACCGTCGGCACGTTCAGCTTGCGCATGAAATATCCGAGCAACCCGAAGCCGGTCATCAGCAGCAGATCGAAGCTGCTTCCCGACAGCGAGTAGATCCCGGCAAAGGAGATCATGGTGATGCCGGGCAGCAGAAGCCAGGCCGGAACGGAAAGGATCTTGACGAACAGCCTGACGAGCGGAACGTTCATGATCAGGAGCACGACGTTCGCTATGAGCAGGGCCGCGATGAGTCCCCAGACGACTTCCGGGCGCTCCTCGAAAAGAAGCGGCCCGGGCGTGATGTTGAGCGTCAGGAGCAATGCCAGAAGGACGGCGGTCGTGCCCGATCCCGGCACCCCCAGCGTAAGCATCGGAACCAGCGCGCCGCCCGCGGCCGCATTGTTGCCGGCTTCCGGCGCGGCGACGCCGCGCGGATTTCCCGTTCCGAAAGTGTCCTTGTCGCGGGCGATCGATTTTTCCGACATGTACGCGAGGAACGATCCAAGCGACGCCCCCGCCCCCGGAAGGACTCCGGCAATGAAGCCGATGGCCGTGGCTCTGAGCATGGCGAAAAAGCTTTTGCCGATATCTCGAAATGGCACCGTGATCTTGCCGAGCTTGACGCCGATGGCGGATTCCTTTCCGTGGCTTTCGATAAACACGAAAACCTCGGTAACGGCGAACAGGCCTACGATCGCGACAAGGAAATCGATGCCGTCCATCAAATGCATGTCGCCGAACGTAAGCCGCGGAATGCCGGTTTGGTTGTCGAGGCCGATCATTGCAATTCCGAGGCCGATCATCGCGGCGACGGCGGCCTTCGCCTGATTTTTGGACGAGACGCCTCCGAGAGTGCAGAATGCGAGCAGATAGAGCGCGAAGTATTCCGCCGGGCCGAAAAGATACGCGACCCGGGCGAGAATCGGCGCCAGCAGCATAAGTCCGATCGTCGCGAGGAACGCGCCGACGAACGATGCGACGCCCGAAAGCACGAGCGCGTCCGACGCGCGGCCCTGCTTGGCCATCGGATATCCGTCCAGCGTGGTCATGAGCGCCGGCTCGTCGCCGGGAATGTTGAGAAGAATCGACGAAATCCGACCCCCGTACATCGCTCCGTAGTAGACGGAAGTCATCAGGACCAGCGACTCGGTCGCGTCGAGGCCGAGGGAAAACGCCAGCGGAATCAGGATCGCCACTCCGTTGGAGGGACCCAGCCCGGGAAGCGAGCCGATTACTGTGCCCAGAAAGCAGCCGGCGACGGCTAGCAAAAGGGTCGACCAGGTCAGCGCGACCGCGAATCCCTGCGCAAGATTGGCGAAAAGTTCTATGGCGCCGACTCCCTAGCCAGTCAGTGCTCGGCTGAAGGGAGCGAGGCCGAGGCCGAGGCCGTACCTGAAAATCGCAAAAAGTACCACCGATAATCCAATGCCGGCAGCGGCGGCGTTAAGCGGCCTCGGGCTGATCTGGTAGCTGATTAGAGCTGAAGCGACAGCGGCGGGAATGATGAATCCGAGCGGTTCCAGCGTCATCGCGAATCCGAATAAGACAATGATCGCGAATGCGATTTTGGCCGCGGCCGCCAATCCCGGCCATTTAGGATCGGGGTCGGGGCGAAAAATGAAAAACAGCGAGCACAGTATTGAAATCGCCCCTACGATGTAGGGGAACGTTTTCGACCCCACGGGATCTGACAGAAAGCCGACAGGCGTCAGCGATGCGGTCCAAATGTAGAAAACGGCAACCGCGATCATGATCGCGCCGAAAATCCGATCGCTCCTGCGCATCAAGAATCGCCCGGGCCCTTCGAGCCCGGGACGTTCGTCGCTAGGCGAGTTAGGTTCTCGCAATTACTGAATGACTCCGATTTCGCGGGAAAGCTGCTCGATTTCGCCGACGACCATGTTGACGTAGTCCTGGAAGTCGTCGCCAACCTTGTTGAACGGAGCCAGCCCGCGCGCCGCCATTGCTTCGGCCCAGGCGTCGGAATCGGCGACAGCCTGAAGCGCATTCGACCATTTCATGTAGGCTTCTTCGGAAATGCCTTTGGGAACGTAGAGGCCGCGCCAGTTTCCGGCGACTATGTCGATGCCCTGTTCCTTGGCGGTCGGGATTTCTTCGAATCCGGGCACGCGCTCCTCGGTCATGACTGCGAGAACGCGAATCTCGCCGGCCTTCATAAATCCGACGACTTCCGAAATGTCGCCGGTCATGGCCTGCGTATGGCCGCCAATAGTCTGAGTAATCGCGTCCGCGCCGCCGTCGACTCCAATGTACTTGACGGTGCGAATATCCGAAAGCCCGGCGCGGTTGAGCGCCATGAGAACTTTCAAGTGGTCGAAGCCGCCGACTGCCGATCCGCCTGCGAAAGTAATGGAGCTCGGCTCGGCGATGACGGCGTCAAGCAATTCGTTGAGCGTCATGAACGGGGAGTCCGCAGCGACGGCAATGGCTCCCGGGTCGACGCCGATCGCGCCGAGGAAGCGAACCTGGTCCGCGGTGAGGCCGCCATACGCGTCTTGCGCAAGCCTCGTGGCCGTCGCCGAAGAGGCGGCTACGATCAATTCCTCATCGTCGTTGCGCTTGGTTACAACGTGCGAATAGGCAAGCCCGCCGCCGCCGCCAGCCATGTTGGTAACCTGAATAGGTTGGTCGACTTCGCCGATGTCGTACATGATTTTGCTGATCGTGCGGCAGGTAAAGTCCCATCCGCCTCCCGGGTTGGCCGGTGCGATGCATTCGGCCGCGGCTACCGAGCCGGCAATGCCGATGCTCGCCAGCGCCGCGATCGAAAAGCCTTTTGCAATTTTTAAGGACATGAAGTTCTCCTGTTTTCGTGGTGAAATCGCGTCAATATGAAAATTACGCCTTTCCCTTGCAGTTCAATCTAATTCAATGGCCGTTGGGGTCAACCCGAAAATTCAATTGGCATGTGGATAACTTTCCGCCCGGGCCGCGGCGCGACCGAAAAGTCGGCGGAAGCGGGCGAACGGCGAAGTCCGCGCCGCCGGGCGCCTCCGAAAATCAAGCCTTCGCGCCGGCAGGGCCAGCGAAACGACCTTGCTTGAGCCGTAAATGTCCGCTAATGCGAATGCAGCGCGCCGCGATTGGGCAAGCAGCAAGATTCCGGAACTGGCGGCGTTCGATCCAAGAGCGACATCGCCGTCAATGCCGGCCATGGAGATATGAAATGATTTCGCAAAATCCGGTATTCGTTCCCGGACCGACCAACATACCCGAAGTAATCCGCAAGGCATGCGACATGCCGACGGTCGACCATAGAGCGAACATCTTTACCGAAATCCTTCATCCCGCGATCGCGGGAATGCGGAAAGTTCTCAAGACGAAGAACGGGCACGTATTCGTGTTCCCCGCCTCCGGATCCGGCGGATGGGAAGCCGCGATCGCAAATACTCTTTCGCCCGGCGATACCGTTTTAGCGGCAAGCGGCGGATTTTTCGCGGTTAGGTGGATCGAGCTATGCCGATTGCACGGACTGAACGTCAAGACGATCGATTCGCCTTGGAGCAATCACATTCCTTTGGACGCCATCTCCAGGGAATTGGAATCCGACCGGAAAGGCGCAATCAAGGCGGTTCTGGTAACGCATAGCGAGACTTCGACCGGCGTTCTCAACGACATCGGCGCGGTGCGAAGCGTAATCGACGGCGCAAGCCATGAAGCCATGCTGTTCGTAGACGGCGTCAGTTCAATCGCATCGATGGATTTTCGGATGGACGACTGGAGAGTCGATGTCGCCGTATGCGGCTCTCAAAAGGGATTGATGCTTCCGGCGGGCCTTTCAATCGTCGGCGTAAGCGAAAGGGCGTTCGATCTGGCGCCGTCGGCCGGGATGCCGAGATTTTATTTCGACTTTTCGGCCATGCACCGGTCGTACGGGGCCGGCAGCTATCCGTATACGCCGTCGGCGGCGCTTATCAATGGATTGCTGGCTTCGACACATTTCCTGCTGGACGAGGGCCTGGAAAATGTCTTTGCCCGCCACCAAAGGATCGCGGAGGGAATTCGAAGGGCCGTTGAGGCTTGGGGCCTTGAAATATTCGCGGAAGATCCGGAGCATCGGTCGAATGCCGTAACCGGAATTACTGTCCCGAATGGCTGCGACAGCGCCGAGCTTATTCGGCATGCGGCGACTAAGTACGAAGTCGCGTTCGGAATCGGCCTAGGCGAGGTGGCCGGCAAGATTTTCAGAATCGGGCACTTGGGCAGCTTGACGGACGTAATGGCGATATCCGGGATCGCGGCCGCGGAAATGGCGATGGCCGACCTCGGGTATCCTGTCGAACTCGGATCCGGGGTCGCTGCCGCCCAGGAATTCTATCGGGGAGAAAGCCGCGCCGAGCAAAAGCTCGCGGCCTAACCGCTTTCGCGTCTCCGACTGGAAACACTTTCCTGAATCGATTTTGCCCGCGATCCCGCTGCAAGCTGGACTCGAATTTTCCGCCTTGCCCGATCGCGGCCCATGGTCGGCGAGTCGCAAAATTTCGGAATCCGAAAGGGACGGCGATTTCCTTGCCCTGCAACGGCATTTCTCTAGCGGAGGAAAACTCGAGTTCGGGCTTCGCCCGGTCCCATTCGCCCTGACATTTCAAACTCGGAACCGGTGCGATTCTGTTATGGTAAAACCTGCGCGATGGCGAGAAGGCGTGAATTTTCAGGCCGCGATCGCGAGGTTTTCGACCGCGAAGTTGTTATTGGCGGCGCACCTCTTTTCTCCATCATTGTCGCTTAGACGGAAGCAAGGAAGCCTGACTTTTGCAGGGACCGGAAGCCCGTCCCGTCATTCGCGAACGTCCTGTCCACGCCGTCCACATGAACATCTAGGACGGCCTTGCGGACATCCACACCTGCGATTACCATCGTCATTGTCCTCTCGCTCCTCCACTCGTGATGATCCGGTTCAAGACCCAGGCATCCATTCAGGACGCGACGGGACGAAGGGAGGACGGGCCGACCACGCTTCTGGACGGTTCCCGTGAACCCAGTCGATATTGGTCCGACCCGCCCTGCGGAGCGAAGCCCCGCTGCCCCCTCCCCGAATTCGGGGAGGGGCCCCAGCTACAGGATACCCTACCTGCGCATGCGCGGCAGATTGAAATTTTCCACAGGTCGCGCGATTCCAACCTGTGAATAACTCAATAGACATGGCTATCATGGGAAGGTTCATACGAGTCGAGGGCGCGGGAGTCGGGGTCGATCCCCTCTAGGAACGTCCAATTGCCGACGGCGCCGCCGGCGATGGCCGCGACCCGGATATCCGGTCGCAGGTCCCGGACCAGCGCGCCCGGCGCCGAAAGGCCGCGCCCGGGCGATGCGGGCGGGGAAATTGTGTCGACAAAGACCCCCGCGGGACCGAGTCAGAGCTGGATTCCGCAGCGGAAGTGAGCGATCCGGCCGAAAACAGGTAATCGGCTTGCCAAAATTGCGAACGGGCGGCTAAATGTTCGCCTAGCGGGAATTCCTGTCATGAACCGAGCAATCGTATGACGAATTCTAAACGCCTCCGCTAAGTGCCGTCGAAAAACGTGCTGGATTGTTTCGCTAGCTCGCTGCAATGAAAAAAGTGGAACAGGAGATGATCCATTGGAAGATCTAGACTCCCTAAGCGTGGAGATGCACGAACAAGAAGATATTGAGGATGAAGTCGAGGATGTCGTAGCGACCTCTGAACTTTTTTCAATATCATCATTTGGCGTTGACTATCCAGTTGAAACTTTGGTCAACCGAACGCGTAAAGAAATGTTTTATTTGCCGGATTTTCAACGACAATTCATTTGGAGCCAGAATCAAGCTTCTCGTTTTATTGAATCCCTCCTTTTAGGTCTGCCCGTACCTGGAATCTTTCTGTTCAAAGAGTCTAATACAGGAAAGCATTTGGTAATCGATGGCCAGCAGCGTTTAAAATCGCTCCAATATTTTTTCGACGGAAAATTCAATAATAAAGTTTTTAAGTTACGCGGCCTAGACTCTTTATGGGAAGGAAAAAGTTTCCAGTCTCTAAGCGACGAAGATCAATTTCGATTGTCGGATGCAGTTATTCACACGACCGTTTTCAAGCAAGACTTGCCAAAGGAAGACATAAACAGTGTTTACGAGGTGTTCGAAAGAATTAATACCGGGGGAATAAAACTTTCACCGCAGGAAATCCGCTCCTGCGTTTGCCACGGAAACTTCAATGATTTTCTTCATTCTTTAAATAATGACGAAAATTGGCGGGTCATATATGGGCCCAAAAGCAAACGGTTAAAAGATGTTGAAATAATTCTTAGATTTCTTGCATTTTATGAAAAGAAACGCGATTATTCGAGCCCAATGAAACATTTTCTGAATGATTACATGGGGTTTAGGAGGAATAGCACGGACGCGGAACTCGAACACTTACGCAACGTTTTTTCCTCAACGATGGAATTCGTGCTAAGCTCATTAAGTCAAAAAGCATTTCGACCTGATCGAAGCCTGAATGTTGCCGTATTTGACTCTGTTGCGACTTCAATCGCGCGCATGCTGCAAGGAGATAATCCCTTAGATCTTGCAGAAGCCAAAGCAGCATACGATTACCTATTATCAAATGACGAATTTAAGTCAGGTTACTTGCAAGCAACGGCTGACAACGATAATGTTGCAAAACGTTTTAAAGAAGCCAATTCAGCGTTTCGTGTAACATGAATCAAAATGAATTTTACGCCGAATATATGCGGATTGAGCATCAAAATAAATTAATAATGAATAACACGGGTAAAATCCCAACTGAATTGATTTCTCTCAGTTGTCAATCCGCGTGCTTGTCAATCTGTGGAAGCCTGGAGCATTGCCTAAAGCTAATCTTTGTCGAGTATGCAAAGCGGAAGTCTGGTAATAAATTAAATAGCGCAATAGCAAAGTTGTGCAATAGTTTCCAAAACCCGAATGCGAGAAAGATATTGGATTTGGTCAAGTTATTCGACGAGGAATTTGGAAGGGAATTGGAAGCTCTATGGAGTAAAGACAATGAAAGTGAAAAATCGTATTTAGACAATCTGGTAGACGACGGGCATTCTATCGCGCATAGGAAAAGGCCTCATGTAAATGTCACGCTAAAAAAGCTTGACGATTACTTTAAAGCCTACAAAGCGCTGCTAACCAGAATCCGCGATCATTTTCTAAATAATACGGCGGCGGCAAGGTAGGCTCGCGATGGATTCACTTCTTGGAAAACATGGAATGGGCAGGAAATTCTAATCCAGTTCTCGGAAGGGTTTTTAGGCGCGGCCGATCACAATATTCGACGCAAGTCTCGTGAGCTGCGCTTCGCGCGCGATCCCTCGGCCCCGGCAACCATCGACATGGCTGAGTGCGACCTGCGGATGTACAAAATTCAGCAGAAAATTTCCGACTGCTACCGAAGCGTAGCCGACGCGGTGGCCCACGCGAAACTGAGGACAATGCTGGAGACGGAGCGCAAGCAGGTCTAGACGGAACTGTAAGCGTTCGGCCCAGCGGTGGCGATCCGTGTTGTCCGACTGCCGCCGATGCTCAAGACGCTGCCGTGAACGGTTGTCCGGAGCGCCCGCCGTGCGGACTGCGCAATCGTGCCGGGGTTCCCTAAAAACCGTGAACGACGGAACCGCCGATCGCTTCATTTAATGTGGTTGCTCAGAACCGGTTTGTGCACGAAGTGCGGCAGTACCGATCCCCTGCCGGAGCGCCGTCTGTGCGCCCTCTGCAACGAGAAGCGCAACGCGGCGAGCCTCGCCCGCGATGCCCGGCTGCGCACGGTGGAAAAACCCCGGCGAAACCCCGAAACCGCCCGCCGCTACGAGCGCGAGCGCAGCCGCCGCCTTCACGCCGAGCGCCGGGCGGCCGGCATCTGCACTAGGTGCGGATTGCCCATTAGTGATATCTCTCCTGAGCTAAGTAGCTTCAAGACGCTGCTTTCCCGGCCAGATCCTTCATTTCCTCGACCATCTGCGCCCTCTGCGCGAGGCGGATCTGCCGTCCCACTGAATCTGGCGGCCCGGCGGCCCGTCCTTATTTCGGCTGAGGTAGCCTCCTAGCGTGGCGACCACCGTCATCGCGTCGGACAGGGTTTCGGGTGGCCCCGCCTTGCGGGTCTTGGCGAAGTCGCCGAGCACGGCGAGTTCGGCCTCCGAGTACATATGAGTAACCACGTTAAATGAAGCAATTGGCGGTTCCCGCGTTCACGGTATTTGGGGAACCCCGGCACGGTTGCGCAGTCCGCCCGGCGCGAGTTCCGGACAACACGGATCGTCACCGCTAGACCGAACGCTTACCTACTTACGATACCGATCGGCATTCGATAAATTTATTTTCTTAAAATGTCGGGAATCAGTGGCATAAAATCCTATGGCGGAATCGGTGCATTTGCGCGTTTTGCTCCGCCATTGACATTTGCTTCATGTATTTCATTTAGGCATCTTAACTCTCTGAGGACTCGCTTTCCAAGGAGGCATGCATGAACTCGCTTGCCTTTAGGCAGCTACCCCCACGCCTCGGGACGCGGCAGTCGCTCGACGCGCTCACGAGGTCCTGTCTTCCTTCGATTGGATAGACCGAACCTTGAAACTGCGCGTCACAGACGGCGAACAGGAGCAAACTATCAATCTCCCGGCAGGAGCGGTCGATCCACTTATGCATGTTTCGGAATCCATGGCGGCCGGCATGAGCGTGATGCTGATTTCGGAAAATGCCGAGCTCACAACGGTCCGGGCAGCCGAGGTATTGAACGTCTCTCGTCCGTTCCTCATCAAGCTCCTCGATCAAAAGGCCATCCCGCATCGAATGGTCGGCAAGCACCGCCGGATTCGCGTGGAGGATGTCATAGCATACAAGGATGCCATCGACCGTGAACGCGAGCAGATTCTCGATCAGCTGACCCGTGAGGCTCAGGATTATGATATGGGATATGGCACCCGGTAACGCGCGTCACCGCTCTACTTGATGCCAACATACTCTATCCCGCGCCAATGCGAGATATTTTTCTGCAATTGGCGGCTGACGGTTTTTTTCGCGCTAAATGGACCGCCGACATCCACCGGGAATGGATCGATGCATTGGTACGCAACGAACCGCGCCGAGACCGATCAACCCTGGAACGCACTCGCAGACTCATGGACACGGCCGCACCAGACTTCCTCGTTACCGGATACCAAACGCTGATTCCTGGGCTCGATCTTCCCGACCCCGATGACCGCCATGTTCTCGCCGCAGCGATAATCGGACGTAGCGACGTGATTGTAGCCTGCAACCTTCGAGACTTTCCAGAAGACACGGTGGCAAACTACTTCGTCAAAGCCCTGCATCCCGACGATTTTCTGACCAATCATCTTGAAGTGATGCCTTGCCCATACTGCCACGCCGTGCGCAAGATACGAACACGGCTGGTAGCGCCGAATATCTCAGTTCACCGGTATCTCGCTATCCTCGCCGAGCTGAGGCTCGAGGCTACCGCGGCCGAACTAGCTCGGTATTCGGAGCGGCTGTGAATGTCGTAATCCCTATTCCTATGCGTTTCTCAACGAATGGCCGGAACCTGGACGCGCGCCCGTCGCGGCAAGATTAAGAAGAACAGTCCGCTTGCGACATAGAAAACTTTGGCAGCTCGTTGCGCTCTACGCGATGCGTATCGAGCCAGGAATGGATTCATTATGTCGATGGAGGAATAAAGGCGCGGGATTCTGGCGATTCATCGCGCTTTTTGAACACTGTCGCAACATGCGGAATTCTACTCGAAAAACAGGCCCTGACTAGCGGAGGAGGCACGACGTCCTGCCTTCCGACTGCAGCATGTATCGATGACCGCATAAGCGAACGAACGTTCCCGTATGAGACTAGCGCCCTTCTCTCGAATTGCGTTCTGAACGCTTTGCTCCGCTGCCGGAAACCAACGGAATCAAACAATGTGCGGAGAACGGTTGCAGGAACGGATTCCAGGTAACTGCCGATATGAGCTAGGCGGCTAAATTCGACACGGGCTTGGCCGGCGGCGCGAATGCTGGCGCAAAGAAGCAACCGCCGAGCGAAGAATTCTGAAGACCTCTCGGATTTGAACTTCGGAGCGGACGCTATTCGTCGACTTTGCCGCCATCCGATGAGCAACTTGGCTCGGTATCTATCGGAGACTCGGCGATTTCCAGCCTCGCGACGCGGCGGCGGGACCCGACCCGGCCCAGAATTTCGAAATTCTCGCTCTTGAAGAATTCAACTCGGCCCATAAAGCCGTAGCTAGGCGAATCCTGGTCGGCGGGATAGGCTTCTACGGCTGTCGCGCCGAAATCGCGCGCAGTCTTGATCGCGGCCCTAAGAAGCTCCCGCTTCAATCCCATTCGTCGATACGGACTGGAAATAAAAAAGCAAACCAGGGACCAGACGCGTTCGGATTCTCCCCTGGCTTCGGGAACTCCGCCGAGAGGACGGAAGCAGTTTCGAGGCGCGATCGAGCACCACGCCACGGGCTTGTCGGCGGCATACGCCAGGATTCCGATCGGTCGGCCGTGCCGCACATCTTCGTGCAGCACGGCTTTTTGAAGCTCTCGCCGCTCGGTCTTGTCCGCGGTTCGAATTGTCGGCGGCTTTTTTCGCCACACGGTGCACCAGCAGTGCTTGGGACCGCCTCTGCCCTCGAACAGGGTGACCAGATCGGCCCAGTTGCAATTCGTTACCGGGCGAAATGAAAAGCGTTCGTCATGCATGGCAATGAATTATCTGCTCGGCGGGGAAGCGCCGAGCATTGGGTGTCGGAAGCGACTACCGCGCAATCGGGATCAGGACTTCGTCCGGCTTACTGCGTCCCGGTACCAGTCGACGATCATCTGCCTCTCGTCGGAATCCAGGAAAATAAGTCCGGCCGGCGGCATGGCATGGCTCAATCCCACCTGGAGATAGATTTCGCGGGCGTGCTTTGCTATGTCTTCCCTGGTTTCCAGCCAGACGCCTTTCGGCGCCCAGTGCATGCCGTCCCATAGCGGCTCCCGCGCGTGGCAGAGCGTGCAGCGTTCCGTTGCGAGTTCGTGAACCTCGCTGAATCCCGCCGCATTCGCGAATTTTTCGAGCGCCGGCGACATCGGCGCCGCATCGGATGCCTCAACTTCGCTCTTGTACGTTGAAAGCCACATGATGGCGATGAATATCAGGGTCGCCGCCAGCCAGGTCCAGAGCGGCTTGCCTTTACCCGAATGCATTGAATTGAAGAAATGCCTGATCGTTACGCCCATCAGGAATACCAGGCTCGATATCAGCCAGCTGTATTCGGTAGCGAAAGCCAGCGGATAGTGATTGGCGAGCATGAGAAACAGCACGGGCAGGGTCAGATAGTTGTTGTGGGTCGACCGCTGCTTCGCCTGCTCGCCGAGGTGCTTTTCCGGCTTCCGGCCCGCAACCAGGTCCGCAATGACGATTTTCTGGTTCGGTATGATGATGAAAAATACGTTTGCGCTCATGATCGTCGCCGTGAAGGCGCCTAGATGGAGGAGCGCCGCGCGACCGGTGAAAATTTGATCGTAGCCCCACGCCATTGCGACGAGGATTGCAAAAAGAGTTAGCTGGAGACCCCAGGCGTTTTTGCCGAGCGGGCTCTTGCAAACAAGGTCGTACAATATCCATCCGAGACCGATTGAAGCTATGGAAGCGATTATGCCGATCGTGGCGGATATGTTCAGTTTCGACGCGTCGACGAGGTAGAGGTCGGCTCCGAGGTAGTAGATCAGGGCTAGAAGCACGAACCCGGACAGCCAGGTCGTATAGGCTTCCCATTTGAACCAGACGAGATGATCGGGAAGATTGTCGGGTGCGACCGTGTACTTTTGAATTCGGTAGAAGCCTCCGCCATGGACCTGCATCTGTTCGCCGCCGACTTTTTCGGGCGTATGCGGATATTTGCGGAGCCCGAGGTCCAGCGCGATGAAATAAAACGACGATCCGATCCAGGCGATTCCCGCGATGACATGGAACCATCGTACCGCGAATGTCAGCCAGTCAACAATTACTGCGAAATCGTACATCGCTTTCCTCGGCGCCTGAATAGATGGCGTTCGGCAGAGCCCCTTGCCGCGGCGCTCGCGAATTGAACACCGGAAAATGCCGGTTTTCAAGCGCCGCGATGGAAAATCGCGGCCAAGCCGGATGCTTCCGCCCGGCGTGGCCAAAAAAGGCAACACTTCCAATGAATTTTCGTCATTCCGTTCAAAACGGTGACGATCTTTCGCGGCATCGGCGTAGATTGATCCGAGTTCGACGCGGGGAGCGCCCTTGAATTCTCGAGGAGCAAGCAGGCGGCAAGGCGAATGAATTCGAGGCGGCATCCGTTTATTGCTGCGGACGGGCCGGTGGCGATCGCGCACCGGGGCTACTCGAGCCGCTATCCGGAAAACACGATGCTCGCATTCCAGGCGGCCGTCGATCTGGGGTACGGATATGTTGAAACCGACGTGCATGCGACTTCGGACAACGTCGTCGTGGCCTTCCACGATTCGACGCTGGACAGGGTCGGCGACGCGAAAGGCGCGATTTCCGAAATGGAATGGCCGGCGGTCGCAAAAGTATGGGTCGGATCGGAGCGCATCCCTAGGCTTCTGGACATTTTCGACGCATGGCCGAATCTGAAGGTCAACATCGATCCGAAGCACGACGGGGCGGTTGGCCCGCTTCTGGACGCATTGCGGCAGGCGAACGCGTGGGAGCGCGCGTGCGTGGGGTCTTTCTCTAGCCGAAGGCTTCGGGCCATGCGCAGGGCGGCCGGCAAAAAGCTCTGCACGTCCATGGGCAGGAGCGAAGTCGCGCGGCTATGGCTAGCCGGCCGCGGAATCCACGCGGGGAGTTTTTCGGCCGATTGCGTTCAAGTCCCGGTTTCCCATCGGGGGATCGAAATCGTGAATCGGAGATTTATTTCCGCCGCGAGCGAGCGCGGCCTGCCGGTTCATGTATGGACAATCAACGACAGGACGGTCATGAATCGCCTCCTGGATCTAGGCGTCGACGGGATCATGACTGATCGGGCGCGGGAACTGCGCAGCGTGTTCGATGAAAGGGGGCTGGCCCTGCTCTAGGAATCGACGCCGAAGCGGCGGTGCCCGCGGCGTGAGGGGCGCGCCGGCCGAACGGGCGTTGGCGAGCATCGGGCGAGGCCGGAATGGAAAGGAGAGCGAATTGGAAATGAATGCTCCGCGCTACCCGCGCGACCTACAGGGGTACGGCGAAACGCCGCCCAATCCGAATTGGCCCGGCTCCGCAAGCATCGCGGTCCAAATCGTGCTGAACTACGAGGAGGGGGGCGAAAACTGCATCCTTCACGGCGACGAGGGATCCGAAGCGTTTCTGTCGGAAGTCGTCGGAGCGCAGCAATGGCCGGGCCAAAGGCACTGGAACATGGAGTCGATGTACGAATACGGAGCGAGATCGGGATTCTGGAGGCTGCGCAGGCTGTTCGAGGAGATGGAATTGCCGATAACGGTCTACGGGGTCGCGACCGCGCTCGCGCGCTCGCCCTCGCAGACCGCGGCGATGCTCGAATCGGGATGGGAAATCGCCAGCCACGGGCTCAAGTGGATCGAATACAAGGACTTCAGCCCCGAAGACGAGCGCCAGCATATGCGCGAAGCGATAAGGCTGCACGAAGAAGCCACCGGCGCGAGGCCGCTTGGATGGTATACGGGGCGTTGCTCGGCGCAAACGATCGAGCTTGCCGCCGAAGAAGGCGGATTCGAATATCTTGCGGACAGCTATGCCGACGATCTTCCCTATTGGCTCCGGGCGGCCGGTCGGGACCAGCTTATCATTCCCTATGCGCTCGATTCCAACGACATGCGATTCGCGACACCGCAGGGGTTCAATTCCGGCTCGCAGTTCTACGACTACCTGCGAGATGCCTTCGACGCGCTCTACAACGAAGGGGAGGACGGATTTCCGAAAATGCTGTCTGTCGGCCTCCACTGCAGGCTGGCCGGCCGGCCGGGCCGAACGGAAGCCCTTCGGCGGTTCCTAGACTACGCGTACTCGCACGATCGCGTGTGGTTCGCCAGAAGAATCGATATCGCGCGGCATTGGAGGACAACTCATCCTCCGAGGCCCGCGCAACGGCCGACGCAGATGGCAAAAGGCGATTTCGTCGAAAAGTTCGGCGGCGTTTTCGAGCATTCCGCGTGGGTGGCCGAACGCGCGCACGGGCTGGAGCTAGGCCGCGCCCACGACACGGCGGAAGGCCTGCACAGCGCTTTCGCGAGAGTATTTCGCGCGGCCGGCGAGGGCGAAAGACTGACGGTGCTGAAATCCCATCCCGACCTCGCGGGAAAGCTGGCGCGGGCGAAGAGGCTGACCGAGGAGTCGACGGCGGAGCAGGCCTCGGCGGGTCTCGACGCGCTGACCGAGGGCGAGAGAAGCCGGTTTGAAAGCCTGAACAGGCAATACACGGAAAAATTCGGATTTCCGTTCATCATAGCCGCCAAGGACCACGACAAGTCATCGATTTTAAAAAATTTCGAGGCTAGAATCGCCAGCAGCCGCGACGAGGAACTCGCCGAAGCCTGCCGACAGGTCGAGCGAATTGCATTCCTCAGGCTGGAAGGCTTGCTTGAAGCGGGGAGTTAGCGATGAATGAAACGGCTTACGGCTATCCGCCCGGCGGTTTGCCGCCTCAGACGGAGATTCACACCGGACGAGCGGTTTTTTCGGAAGCCTACGCGGTTATTCCTTCGAAAGTGATGCGCGATAACGTTACGAGCAGGCTGCCGGCTTGGGAAGGAACCCGCCTGTGGGTGCTTGCTCGCCCGCTATCGGGATTCGCGGAGACTTTCTCGCAATACGCAGTGGAAGTTGAAGATGGCGGCGGCAGCGACCGCCCGGAATCCAATTCCGGCGCGCAAGGCGTTTTGTTCATTACCGACGGGGCTCTGGATCTAGCATTGGGCGAAGAAACCCGAAGGCTGGAGCGGGGCGGCTACGCCTACATTCCGCCAGGTTTCGACTGGCGAGTGCGCAACAATTACGGCAGGCCGTGCCGATTTCAATGGATTCGCAAGATTTACGAGCGGGCGGAGGGCCTGGAGGCGCCGGAACCGTTCGTTGCCAGCGACGCCGAGGTGGCCCCGGTCGCGATGCCGGGCGCGGATGTTTGGAAAACGACGCGATTTGTCGATCCCGAAGATATGCGGCATGATATGCATGTCAACATCGTAACCCTTGATCCCGGAGGTGTCATTCCATTCGAAGAAACCCATGTCATGGAGCACGGGCTGTACATTCTGGAAGGCAAGGCCGTATACCGGTTGAATCGCGACTGGGTCGAAGTCGAAAGCGGGGACTTTCTCTGGCTTCGCGCGTTTTGCCCGCAGGCGTGCTACGCGGGCGGGCCGGGCCGTTTCCGCTATCTGCTCTACAAGGATGTCAATAGGCACGCTCGATTCGATTATTCCTTTGCTTCGCAGCCCGGCGAGGCGGCGGAGTGACGGCCCGCGGCGCAAGCGAGATCAAGATAGAGCCGATAGATCGAGAATCTTTCGAGGAATTCGGCGACATCATTGAAGCCGCCGGCGAGCCGATCGCGATAAATCGAGGCCGCTGCCTTAGGTACAGCGATCTCGCCGAACTCAGTTTCGCGAATTCCGGGCGCGCGGGAATTAGCATTTTCAAGTCCAGGCCGATCGAATTGCCTTTCGAACTAAATTTCGTCGAACGGCATCCGCTTGGCTCGCAGGCGTTCATTCCGATGTCGGAGCATGGGTTTCTTGCCATCGTCGCGTCGGCGCTACGGGACGGGACCCCCGGAAGACCCAGAGCGTTTCGAACGAATCCCGGGCAGGGAATCAACTACCGGCGAAACGTTTGGCATGGCGTGCTCGCGCCGCTGCGGGAACCGGGCGACTTCGCAGTTGTCGATCGCATGGGACCGGGAGTCAAAGTAGAGGAATTCGAGTTTTCCGAGCCATTTCGGATCACCGGCTGAACCCGTTCGGCGAGCGGAATTCAATAGCCGAAGCCTTCGGCTAGGCGGCCCGCGCGTCCAGGCGCGCCGTCGAACGTCCCGAGCCATGGAACTGGACACGGCCCGGATCTCGCGTTTATCGGTTCATTTCAAGGTGGCTTGACGGGTGTAGGTCAAATAGTTTGGTGCGCCGTGGAAAGGCGCTTTCTTCAAGCGGGTGCGAATCCCGCGCAGCAACTGTCGCTCCAGCTGGTAGCAGCCGAGCGGTTCATGGAGGCAGCGACATGGGTTGAAGCACTCGGTGAAAAGGGCCGCCTAGGGCGGTTCAGCGAACATGCGGGCCGGAACGTGCAGTGAACGCTAAGCAGGCCTCGAAAAGTCCAATGCGGAAGCCGACCCTCCCAGAC
>MPMP01000005.1 GCA_002238565.1 Albidovulum sp. bin36 | reverse complement strand
CGGCCCGTCCGGCAGAGGGTCGCCGACCTCTTCGCAGGCCGCCTTCAGCTGCGCGCGCTGGTCGACAAGGGCCTCCCGAAGCACCAGCATGTCGCGGAGCCGGTCGATTGGTCACGTCGGCAGGCGCGGTGGCCGGCATGGCCGGGAACGCGGCCCCGAAGGCGGCCAGGATCCTGGCGTCTACCCTGTCGGTCTTCGCCAGCTCGCCACCGGCCTTCGCGAAGTCCCGGGACTGGCGGGGGTTGACCGCACAAGCCGCGAAGCCCGCGGTCATGCAGCGATTGCAGAAGCGCCCTGTGCATCCTTCCCGTGGCCTCCATGACGACCCGTTCCGCCCCGCCCCGCCGTCCTTCAGGATGCCGGCGATCTTGCGGAAGCCGTCCGTGTCGTTGGTGGCGGTTTCATCCTTGCCGTTCAGGTGAATGTTGAGCGACTTCTTGCTCACGTCGATTCCGGCGACTACCATGGCCATGTTCTCCCGCTCCTATCCTCGCGATGATTCGGTTCTTGAACCCAGCATCCATCCAGGACCCGGGAGACGAAGGGAGGGCGGGCCGACCATGCTCCTGCACGGATGTTGCGATCCAAGGTGGGTTCGGGCCGACCCGTCCTGCGGGGCCAAGCCCCGCTCCGCCGTCGTCAGGCCTGGCGACGGCGGTCCCGACACAGGAATGAACCGGGGAGCCGATGGAAGGCAAGGCAATGGTTTTCCACAGGAATCCGCGCCCAAATTATCCACAGCCACCTCCTGATTCGTTTCTGATTCTTTGAACATACGAGGTGCTGCGCTTCTCGCGCGACTCCTCGGTTCCGGCAACCAACAACCTGGCGGAGCGCGTTCTGCATCTGTACAAGATCCAGCGGAAGATTTCCGGCTACTGCCGAAGCGTGGCCGGCGCGGTGGCCCAGGCGAACCTGAGGACGATGCTGGAGACGGCGCACATGCAGGGCTGGAACGTATTGGAGACGCTGGAGGCCGGACCGGCGGCGGCTTCGACCAAACTGAAGACGTCGTAGCCGGGTGCCTCCGGCTTCACGCCCCCCGAATTCCGCCCAAAAGATGCCGAACGGTCCCGCGACGGTCGAATCTCGACTTGAAAATCCAAGACCCACCGGAAAAAAGATGGAAATTGGAACGTCACTAGTTACACGCCATGAAGACCAGAAGGACGCGGGTCTTGCTGGCTGCCCAGGATTCTGACGGCAATAGCTCGCGCCTACCCACCCAGCTCGATTCCTTCTCAATCGTCAGACCGCGAAAACGAATCCCGAACTCCCAAGTCAACCCTTGGACGGGCGCAAATTCTTTTTGGCGAAATTACTTTATCTCGCTGCTAAGCGCGTGTCGCCGCCGACTGACTTTCGTAGGCCGCCATAAAATCCAAGCGCGGTTAATCCGTCCCGTCTCTACGAGGGCGCCAGAGTCCGGATATCGCCTTCAAAGGGAAGGGGAATTCGCGATAATTCCCGGCCCTCGATAAAATCCCGTAGGTCTCGAACTATTTTCTTCCCGGTGGTCGCAAAAGCGCCAAATGGCGCCAAAGCTCCGAGAAAAAGCGAGAGTCTTGTCGCAGCCTTCAGTCGGCCCGGCGGTCCTCCGGGCCATGTTCAATGAAGAGAAAATCGGATTTGAGGCTCGCCGCGGTTTTTCGGCACCTTCATGCAAAATTAAGATTTCCTCGTGCCAAGCGATGCGGAAAAGAGTCTTCGAATTGCGTTCAAAGCCCCATTGAATCCAAATTGCGCTTCATGCCGTCCATTACTCGAAGCAATTCGGCCTGGATATTCGTTTCGGTAAGCGCATGGCCTGATGCCGATACGATTTTCAACTGGCTTCCTTTCCATCTTCGGGAAAGCTCATAGGCCGCCGCGGGCGGGCAAACCATATCGTATCGCCCTTGAACAATGACTCCGGGAATTCCGTCTAGCAAGCTCGCGCCATCCAATATCTGGCCGTCATAATCCAAAAAACCGCCGTTCTTGAAATAATGGCACTCCAGTCTAGCAAATGTACGAGCGTAGACAGCGGGCACCTCCCGTTCTCCGGCATCGGCGAGAGTGGCGAGCGTACTTTCCCACCTGAACCAGCGATGAGCAAACGCGATTTCCTCCTGGATATCGCCGTTAAATAGGCGAGCATGGTACGCGGCAATCACGTCGGAACGTTCGGTTTCTGAAAACGGCTCGACAAAATGCTCCCATTCGCTTGGCCAGAATTTGGCGGCGCCGCCTTGGTAAAACCATTGCAGTTCGTCGGAAGACAGCAGGAAAACGCCTCTTAGCACCATGCCGGCAACGCGATCCGGATGCATTTGGGCATAAAGCAAAGCGAGCGCCGCGCCCCATGAGCCGCCGAACAGAATCCATCGATCGATGCCGAGCGCTCGCCGAATTTTTTCAATATCGCCGAGAAGATGCTGAGTTGTATTGGCTTCGACGGATGCGTTGGGCTTGGAACGGCCGCAGCCTCTTTGATCGAACAATATCGCTCTATAGATGGCAGGGTCGAAGAAATGGCGCATGGACGGGCTGCATCCGCCGCCGGGACCGCCGTGCAAAACGAGAACAGGCGCGCCTAAAGGAGAGCCGCACTGCTCAAGATAGATTGAATGTCCGTCTCCCACGTCGACAACGCGAATGTCGAACGGTCTGCAGGCGCGATAAGGTCTGATACCTGCCTGAAATTTGCTCGAAGGCGAGTCCATGCTATATGCTAAAGCAGAATTTTCCACGGGCGACTTAAGCCATATCAACTGGACGAACGCAATGCCGGCAGTCAATACGGCGGATAGCCGCGAAATTGAAAATTTCGAAGCCATTGCCGACGAGTGGTGGGACGCCAAGGGAAAATTCCGGCCGCTCCACGAGTTGAATCCGGTCAGGCTCGACTACATCGTCGCACAGCTGGCCGTCGAATTCGAAAGGGATTCGACGGCATCCATGCCCTTTAAAGATCTTCGAATCGCAGATGTCGGCTGCGGCGGAGGCCTGGTGGCGGAACCTGTCGCCAGACTCGGCGCACTGGTTACCGGCATCGATGCCGCGGAGGCGAATATACGCGTTGCCAGAGAGCATGCGAAGCAAATGGGACTTGAAATCGATTATCGAAATATACCCGTCGAAAGGCTCCTGGACGATAGCGAAAAGTTCGATGCGGTCTTAAGCTTGGAAGTAATTGAGCACGTGCCCGACCCCCTTCTCTTTTTGAAAATTTGCGGAGAGCTGCTGAAGCCCGGCGGGGCGATGATTTGCTCCACGTTGAATAGAACGACAAAATGCTTTGCGCTGGCAATAATTGGCGCCGAGTACATCCTCAAATGGCTGCCCAAGGGCACTCATGAATGGACGCGTTTCCTAAAGCCGGATGAACTATACGCTTGCATTCGCGAAGCGGGGCTGGAACCAATTGACAGAAAGGGGTTTGTATTCAATCCTTTTCGCGGTTCCTGGAAAGTTTCCGAAACCGATCTTCAGGTAAACTACGTAACGACGAGCCGAAAACCGCGGCCGGCGGCGGCCTAGACAAGGCAACGGGTTCTTCGGCGGACTAGGATTCAGAGTCCGCCGGGAGAATTTTCGTCGTCATCCGGCTGCATCGGAGCATCCTCGCGAATAGGCCGCTGAACTATGAGCCCTATTGTTCGGGCGGAACCATCGCGGGCTTGTGCGGCATGACAATTTCGCGGCGCTCCGGCGAAAGTCGACTCAGCAGCGCGGCGCTCGGGCGGTAATTGTGCCGGAAAAAGCCCCAGGACGGACCGTATCGATACACCGCGATGCGACGCTGCCCGGAATTTCTGCGAGCTGCGGAGCCATGCATAATTGCGTCGACAAACAGGATCGCATCGCCGGCTTCGAGAAAAACCTCCTCAGCTCCGGCTACGCCTTCAGCCGATGTCGCGACTGTCGACATCGCCGCCGCATCGAATTCGGGATGCTGGATGTTTGACTTGTGGCTTCCCGGTATAACCATCGTGGCCCCGTCGCCCTCGCTAATGTCGTTGAGGGCCATCAATATATTGATTTGACCGCAATGAAATCTGCCGTCGTGATACCTGAATTGACACCGGGTTATCCGATCCTGACCTCCGGAATGGAGGCCGATTGCCTGGCCCGGGCCTCTGATCGAAGCAAAATTCTCGTCGATGAAGCAAGGGCCGTGCAGCCCGTCGAAATTTTTTTGGTCTGTTCCAATGAAGTGGATTACCTTTTCTATCCAGGACGGATGATCGATTAGATTTTCAAAGGGCGCGCCGGCTTCGTAGATTTGCTGAAGGTTGAGCCCTTCGTGCGAACCAGTAAAATTATGGCCCTGGACATAGCCCCGCCATTCTCCCGGCCCGACATCCTGCAGTTCATCTAGCAATTCGTTGCAAGCGGCAACCTCGTCTTCCGAAAGGGCATTCTTCAGGACCAGATAGCCGTTCAGGTCGAACAAATATCTTTCCATTTCAGTGCATCGAGACAATTTCTCCCTCCCTCTGCCGGTAAAAGGTTCGATTTTCGCTTATTTGGGCTTGGTTGAAGGACATTGCAAGATATCAAGGCCCGCCCTTTAGTTTACAGAAAAAAATCGAAATGGCCGCTTCGAAGCATTCAAAATTTGGCGCAGCTCAATCTTTTAGATTCCTGAAGTTCCGGGCCGCTAGTTGCCCTGTCGGGCGAACCGAAAGAACAAGCTTTTAATTTCGGCGATTATCCGGTCCTTTGCCGCGGCGTCGGCGCGAATTGCGCGCGCCATGCCGAACTGTCGCCGGACCTCTCCGGTCCCAACGAATTGCGACAACAGCCGGTAGTTCCTCCTTCCGTATCGAACCTTCCCTGCGACGATCGCGGGATGAACTTGCAGGGCGTTGGCGAGATTCATCACGGCCATGGTCGTCGGCCGATCCCGCACTGCGCTTGCTTCCCAATCGATGCGCGGAATAAGCGATTCATCCGCCCATTCGTCTGCCTGCGCCTTCCTGGGATCTTCCCGTCTCCGATCGAGTTTGCGAAGCGTGAAGTCGTCGGCGAAGGCTTCGCCACTGTCGTTGTCCATATGTCTGCCCGCATGGGCCAACTCGTGCAGCAAGCAGAACCAGGAATTGTTGATTCTGTCGTAGCGAAGAATGAGTCCGATTACCGGTCTGCCATCACCGAGCCGGAGTACCACCCCATCCAGATACGTCTTCGGCAGATGCTTTTCGATCACCAGCGGAATGCCGTGCTTGGCCAGAAACTCCTTCGCCAGCCGCGGACCGTCTTCCGACCAACTCAGCCGCGCGACCTTCCTAAGGAAGTCCAAAGTTACGGTGCCAGGTTCATAGTCCGCCTTGGGACGGTTCTCGGTGGCTCTTGCAAGAATCTGCCAACACCGCGCCCCGAGCGCAAAGGGGTTCATTTTGGCATTCGCGCGCACGTGATCGTTCTTTCGGTAGAGCGAGGCGATCGCGACATCCAGTCCCCCTGCTCGATTGATCAGGTCCCGCATGACGTGCTCGGCGCGTCCCGCTAGATCGGGTCTATCCGGAATCCAGCCCAACTTTGCCATTGGCTTGACGGGAGACCGGCTCCACTCCATGTCGGCCCACGGATCGTCCAGGTCGACATCCGGCTCCTGCAGTAGCCGTCCGCCGGAATCCCGAGATGCTCATGCAGCGCGCGCGCCACCGGCATGGTGATTGCGCACTTGCCGGAGAGAACTTTCGAGACCTTAGCGCGGCGACCGGACTCGGATAGCCCATCGGCACTTGTTTGCTTTCGTACAGTTTTACGAGATCGACCAGCACATTGAGCTCATCGCCCTCCGGGCTGTCGGCTTCCGTGTCCATGAGTTCAGAGATCCGGTGCAAAGCCACCTCGTAGTCCCCTTCGGACCGGATTGGCTTGAAATTGGCCATCTCACACCTCCTCCACGTCTACGGCGTCGTACTCGGCGTGCGTACCCACAAAGCGGATGTAGACGGCGTGATACCGGTAATTGATCGTCACCACGAGGCGATAGTCGTTGCCTTTGATGTTGAAGATCACCCGGTTGTCGCCAACGATGCTCGCGTGGCCGTACATCTCCTTCATGGCGGCCGGCGTGTGTCCCAATCCGCTTGCTTCACTTCCTTGTACCAAGCGAGAAGCGGCTCTTCGGCATCTGGGCGACGCTTCCAGAACTCCCGGAGCGTCTTCTTGGCAATGATCCGCATGACCTAAATGCACCGTTCTCGAACATGTTAAGTACATTATTCATAGAACAGAAACTATTGTGTACAGGGGGCGCAGTCTCCCGTGTCAAGCGATCTGGCTTGGCCGGGCGCGAGTCAGATTTGTTCCTTAGGCCACTTTCTTTTTCTCCGCCCAATACTCCCGGAAGTCGTCGAAGGCGTTGGATTCGACCGCGCAGCGCAGCGTTAGAATCTTGTTGGCGCCCCTCGACGCTCCAGAACCCGAACGGTTTTTCGTTCCGAATTCCTCGGGAAGAGCGCCGTCCGCCTCCGAGTTTTCCGGATTCGGCAATCCTGTCCGAAAGTCGGCGACCCGAAAACCGCTGATTCACCAGCATGGAACCGCCCCGTTTCGACGGGCTCGGCGCGAAGCCCTTTATTCCCGGAGAATTTCCAGGAATTTCCTGTGGCCGAGCGCCTTGATAGACTCCCGCCAAAATTTTTTCTTGAACTTCATGGCCACCATTCGCGCAGTGGCTCGAAGTTTCGGATTTCTTGCAAGTTCTTCCTTCGCTACCCGTCTGTCCAATAGCCCGAGCCCGTCCAGAACCGGATAATACAGCTCAGCTCCGATATGAGGAAACTGCCATGGCAACTCAGCGAAATCCGTTTGAGTGGGAAGTCGGCGCGACCATTGGCGCAGGCGGCGTTTAGTCGCTTCTCCGAGGCAGTTTTGGCTCACGTGCCGCCAAAACGCCGAATCTCTTCTCTCGCTAACGTAGTGCATGTTGATAAAGTCGCAAAAATCATCGACTTGCTGCGCCGCCACCCGATTGTACGCTTCTCGATTGCCATCAAGTCCCTTGGCGATTGCGGTAAGATGGTGGTTTGCGAACAGGAACATCTGTACGATGGTACCGTGAATGGACGTAGCTTCAAGAGGCTCGAAGAAACTTTGCGCGAGGCCGGCTGCCAAGCAGTTTCCAATCCAGGAGTCGTCCAGCCGACCGGAATTTATCCGAATATCGCCGCGCGGTTCAATTTTGCGTTTCAGCGCGCTTTCAACTTCCAGCCGCGCTTCATCCAGAGTCGCGAATTGATCGGAAAAAACATAGCCGCAACCTAGTCGCGACTGGGTGGGAATTTGCCACATCCAACCTGAACTTAGCGCCCATGCCGTTGTTAATGGAAGAATTTCGCTTTCGGGCGCATGCGGAAGCCAAAAAGTGAGAGCTCGATTTACAGGCAGCTGATCGCTAAACGATTTCCATTTCGCACCCATGATGCGACCGATTACCGCGCGCCGGAAGCCTGTGCAGTCAACGACGAAATCAACCTCGAGTTCCTTGCCGCCTTCAAGAATTAGCGCGGTGATATTTCCGGAGCTCCCGTCGCGTCGGGCATCCGCGACTTTCGCATCCAGGTGTTCAATGCCTTCCGATTTTTTCTTCAAATACCGCCCGACCAGGGCTTGATCGAAATGATAGGCGTGGTGGTAGGGGCTCATCGACTTGAGCGAGGATGGCGAATCGCCTTTGAACGGCGCGCGCGAATGCTTCATAAAATAGGTAAACAGATGCGGTTCCGTTACGGAACGGCCGGTTGCGACGCAGAATTGGTTGAGCCAGGAAGATTCAATGTGCTTCAGGTCCGGGACCAGCAAGTGCGGGTCGTCGATCGGACCGTCGTAGGTAACGCCGACATTGCGCCAGTCGCGGTGGCGAATTCCGTATTTGATCGTGGCGCCCGTTTCGCGAATGAACTCCAGTTCGTCGAATCCCATGCTGTGCAGCAATCCGCGAAAAACCGATGTTGTGCCTTCGCCTACTCCTATTGTTGGAATGTCGCTTGATTCAATGACCGTCAGGCGAAGCGGAAACTCGTGGCGTTTCGCGGCATCCTGCAATATTAGCGCGGAAAGCCAGCCTGCAGTGCCGCCTCCGACAACGCCTATGCGCAACGCATCCAATATCTTTCCTCAATTGCAGCGCTGGCGAAAATTGATCGCCGGCAACGGCATCTTGGCATTTTTTCGAGCGCATTCAAAATAGATTCGGCATTTTTCCCGTGCAAGATAATTGAGTCTCCCTAGCACAGAATGCCGGTTCGGCGCAGTTTTCCGATGATCGTTCACAGGTAGGAAAGGGAGCGATTGAAACTTCCCGCAATCAAGCCGCATGAGCCCACTCCGGAAGCCAATTTCCATGCGATTCGATTAGCTCGTCGACAAGCGACCAGATTTGGTCGAGAGCAAGTTCCGCGGCCGTATGCGGGTCCATCATCGCCGCATGGTATATATGCTCGCGTTTTTCCTTCATAATCGCGGCCACTGTCAATTCCTGAACGTTTATGTTCGACCGCATGACTGCGGCAAGCTGCGGCGGAAGTTCGCCGACAAAGGTCGGATGTATTCCATTCCTATCCACGACGCAGGGAACTTCGACTGCGCAATTGTCGGGAAGCGACGTTATATGGCCTTTGTTCGGCACGTTTCCGTAGATAATCGATGGCGAGCCCGTCCAAACGGAATTCATGATGTCGGAGGCGTATTCATTACTCGCCTTGAATTTTTCGGTGTCGATGGCCAGCGATTCCTGTCGCTGCGTTTTCCATTTTTCAATCTGCTCGATGCAACGAACAGGATACTCGTCCAGAGGAATGCCGAATTTCTCGATCAGGTCGGGCCGGTCGCGCTTGATGAACCACGGCACGTATTCGGCGAAATGCTCGGAGCTTTCCGTTACAAAGTATCCTAGGCGCGACATCATCTCGTAGCGAACTTTGTTCGGGCACCTGGGATTGCTTTTGTTGTCCTTGGGCGCTCGGCCCTCCTCCCATGCTCGGCGAATTTCCGGATACAGCGAGCGCCACTCCCCCATTTCGTCGACCGCTTCGAAATCCAGGAAAAACGCCATGTGATTTATCCCGGCGCATCGATAGCGAATGCGATCAATCGAGACGCCTAGATCTCTCGCAAGCTCGCGGGCTGTTCCTTGCACCGAATGGCACAGGCCGACTTGGCGAATTCTCGGATATTTCGCCGAAATCGCCCATGTATTTATCGCCATGGGATTGACGTACTGCAGCATGATTGCATCCGGGCATAATTCGGCCATGTCCTCGCAAACGTTCCAAAGATGGGGAACCGTTCTGATGCCTCGCATTATTCCGCCAACGCCGAGCGTATCGGCAATCGTCTGTCTAAGCCCGTACTTCTTTGGAATCTCGAAATCCGTAATCGTGCACGGGTCGTAGCCGCCGATCTGAAAAGCGACAATTACAAAGTCGGCTTCATCAAGCGCTTCTCTGCGATCGATATGCGCCGATACCGAGGCGCCCTTTCCGAATGCGGCAACGAGATTTTCAGCCATGCCCCGCGCTTCTTCGAGGCGGCCCTCATTAATGTCCATCAATGCGACGCGAGCGCCTTTCAGAGCTTCCCGCTGCAGCAGGTCGCCTACGATGTTTTTCATAAAGACCGTCGAACCGGCGCCAATGAACGCGATTTTAGGACCGCAGCTTTCGGACATTCTTAAATCTCTTATGTTTTTCACTGCATTGGCGAGCGGGAAGTCTGGCAAGTCGAATGCAACCGCTAATAGTCGGCAGGGCTTGGATTCTACCGAATTCATCTTATAAATTTTCGAATTTCGATTATTGCCGTCGACCGGCCTGCTAATTCAAAGGAATTCCGCCGGCTTCCGATAGAGATATGGAGAGTCTCGCTCGATAATTCGCGCGGCAGCCCCTCTTTCCGTTTCGCCTGCATCTTCGAAGAGTTCGGTCGCCGGAATGGAAGAAGAATTCCGGTATCCTGAAAGTGCGGAGACTGGCGAAATCGGCGTTGCGCCGCTAGGTTTGGAGTCTATTGAATTCGCCTGGAAGCGAAGCGGCCAAGGACGCGTCCAAATCGACATGAATGCTACTTGAATTCTATTCCCGCGCTTCCATCCCCCGTGACGAATCCCGGAGCAAATGTGAACGAATTCCCGAAAATCGTGCAGGACTACTGGTATTCGATCGATTGGAACGTCGAAGAGATCTGGAAATTGGACCTCCCGACGACGGAAATTCCCGTCCGCGATTTAGAGTGGCATCTGGATGTGCCGATTTGGCCGGACGGCGAGACGCGGTATCGATTAACGCCTCGGCAAGTTTTGGCCGACCCGTCTAGATACGTCGCGGAAGCCAAGCGAATAGACGATGCGTCGATGGCTTACCCTATCGATGTTTTCTTCAACCGCGACCGCTTGATGATTTTGGACGGCGTGCATCGTTTGGCAAAAGCCTGGAGGCAAAATCGGAAGTCGATGCGGGCGCGGCTAGTCCCGGAAGGCGCAGTGCGGAAAATTGGAACTATTGGCGCGATTCGAGCCTGAACGCCGCGGGGGTCTTGTTTGCAAGGGAGCAAAAAGCTTCGTAAAAACTCGACAGCGAATTAAAGCCGCTGTCCATGGCAATGCTCAAGATTTTCAGATCCGTATTTGCTAGCAGCATTTGCGCGTGGCTTAGCCTAATGCGCGTAATGTGCTTTTTTATCGGCACGCCGACCGTTCGCCTGAACAAAAGCATGGAATAGCTTGGCGACAAGCCTACGTGGTCCGCGACGTCGGCAACGGTGATCGGACTAGTATAATTGTCCGCGATGAAACGCAGCATCCTATCAATATAGTGCATTGAGGACCGGCCGTTCGCGCAGATGCTGGCGGAATCCGCCGCAGGCAATATGACCTGGTAGCCTTCCAGCGCCAGCCGCCTCAATCGCATTTCGATTTCTCCGAGCAAGAGGCGTCTCCAGGCTATGTTGGATCTAGCGTACTCTTGCGCCCATTTCGTAAAGCTTGTGAAATCCGATGGATTGGCTTCATTGGCGGAAACCGCGGCGCCGCTAATGATGTCCTCGATAAAAGATCTAGGAAGCCCCCATTTCAGCAATTGGGCGAGCGAAATGTAGATGTTCACGATCATTCCGTCGCCGGCGACATCGGTTACGCCATGCGGAACCGCGCCCCAAAATACGGTCATCTTGTTCCTGGGCAAGCGCACTTTCGTTCCCGAGAAGGAATACTCAAGCTCGCATCCGTACAGGTAGTTTACCTCCACCGAAGCATGATGGTGATAAGCCGCCCTGAATTTTTTCGGTACGTGCGTCTCCACCATGAATTCCGTTCCGTCGGGCACAAGATGGGCATCTACGTACTCTAGATATTGGTCGTCAATCATCGCGCGAATTCTGATACGGTTGAGTTTGTGCCGCCATGCGCCGGAACGACATTCATTATCATCGCGACATCGGGATTTTCAAGCGCTGCGAAGGCGGGCCGCCCGGTCCGGCTTCCGCCGAGATGCCGCCGGCCTTGGCCCGGCGGCGGCGGAAAAGCCGGCAAGCCGAATTCTAGCGAATTCAGGAGCAGAGTTCGCCTGAAGGAATTTAAATGATTCGGCGTCATCTCCTTCGCCCCGGCTGCAGGTAAAAATTCGAAATCATTGGCGATCCGAGCTTCCGAGGATTTTGGCGACGAACGGTTCGGTTCCGCGGCATCCTCCAGTCGGTCGAATCCCGCCAGGCGCATTCGCGGCATAATTCTCGGCGCGCCTGGAATCAACCGTCCCGTAACGAGGGTTCGCCGGGCGGGTTTCAAGACGGTTTCGAGCCAACCCTGAACTCCCTGAAATTTTCCGGCCCGGCCCGGGCAGGCGGTTCGCATTGCCTACAAGGGCCGCGGCAATTTTTTCGCAAGTTCGCCTTGGCGCAAAGCCTGGCAGTGAAATCTAATCGACAAATCCGCGGCGCGCATGATAAAACCGGAATTTGAAAAAAGAAACTCGGAAGATTATGCAAGCAGTTTAACTATTCAGCGTCGATGAAACGATCGAATACGGAGGAATGATGAATGACGAAATCGAATCCGCGACAATTGGCGGCACTTCTCGCAAGCGCCAGCATGATCGGCATGATCGCCGCGAGCGCGAGCGCCGACATGATGCCCGAAGAAATGAGCATGTCGAGCTTGCAGTATGAATTGCTCGGGCGAGACGATCTATGGACGTATAAATCGCTGGACAGCTACTCCGAAGCTCCCTTTCTCAGCGAACTGGTGGCCGCGGGCGAATTGCCGCCTGTAGAAGAGCGGCTGCCCGACGAGCCGCTCGTGCACCTTTCGGGCGCAATGTCGGACGGCATCGGAGAATACGGCGGCGTATTCAGGCACGTTATCGGCGGCAGACCGGAAGGTTGGAACTGGATGGCGGGCCAGCACCAGGGCTGGGGCGGCATCAACATGGCGATGCAGGAATGCCTGGTCCGCGTGGGGGCGCTCTGGCAAGTCAAGGCGGAAGACCAGTCCGGTCCGCTTCCGAATCTGGCTAAAAGCTGGGAATGGAACGACGAGCGAACCCAGTTGACCCTCGATCTCGTCGAGGGCGCGCGATGGTCGGACGGCGACCCGTTCGATGCTGAGGATGTCCGCTTCTGGTGGGAAGACAATGTTCAGGACGACAACGTCTCGGGGTGGATGTCAAAGAACGGCATGGGCGAAGGCACGACGATGGATGTCGTCGACGACGCGACGATAAGATTCAATTTCCAGAAGCCGCAGGGTCCGTCCAGAGTTCAGTCGCTTGCCTATATTCAAGGATGCCCGGGACCGAGCCACGTTCTGAAGAACAGCCATCCGCGGTACAATGGCGACGCCACCTACGAAAGCTACCGAAATGCCCTGCCGGCCGACCAATTGCCGGCGGTGGTTCTCGGCCCGTGGGTGCCGGTCGTTCACAGGCCCGACGAAATCGTCATAATGCGCCGCAATCCGTACTACTGGAAAGTGGACGAGGCGGGCAATCAGCTTCCCTACATGAACGAAATGCATTTCAAGCTGACGACTTGGTCGGACCGCACCACCCAGGCGGTCGCTGGAACCGGCGACTTCTCCAACATGGAGAATCCGGGCAACTACGTCGCGGCGCTCAAGCAGAGCCAGGCGGAAGACTCGCCGACCAAGGCGCAATTCGGCCCCCGCGTCCTGTCCTGGGAGATCGAACTCAATTTCTCCGAGACCGTCGGCGTCGAAGACGATGTCGATGCGGAATTTCGCGGACTGTTCCGCAACAAGGATTTTCGGGTCGCTCTCAATCATGCGCTTGACCGCGACGCGATTGGTCAATCCATAGCGCGCGGACCGTTTTCCTATCCCTATCCGGGCGGATTTTCGACCGGGTCGCCGTACTACGACTACGAATCCACGGTCTACTATCCGTTCGATCAGGAGAAGGCGAACGCCCTTCTTGACGGCCTCGGCCTTTCGGACACCGACGGCAATGGCGTACGCAACCTTCCGGGAACCGGCTCGGACTTGGAAATCGATCTCGCCTACGATACCGGCGAGCCGACCGACAAGAAGCAGGTCGACGCCGTCGTGTCCATGTTTGGCGAGGTGGGCATTCGAATTCTTCCGAGAGCTCTCGACGACATCGAGGCATTGGCCGATTCGGGCAATTTCAACATGATCGAACGCAGGCACCACTGGGTCATTCCAACCAGGCAGACTTGCGACTACGTTCCGGTTTCCATCGGCTGCCCGGACTGGCATCCCGCCGACGACAACGGCAATCGCAATCTATTCGACTGGGAACAGGAGATGGTCGATGCGGTCAACCTGATCCAGGAGACATGGGATCCGGCCGAAGCCGCTGAAGCCGCAAAAACGATTCAACGGAACTGGACCGAAAACGCCTATACGATCGGACTGACCCAGGCCCCGGCGGCGCTTCTGATCAACAAGCGCATCAAGAACGCCCACCCGGGAACGCCGGTCTTTATGTTCGAATGGGCGGAAGACGGCGTAGTTCGCGAACGCTTGTGGGTGGCTTCGGACGAGCAAATCAAGGAATTGCTGCCCGGCGAGGCTCCGAGCTACTGATTTCAAGTTGCGGGCCCGGAAGGGCCCGCAACCTCAAGGCGGAACCGCGCGTCTCGATAACTTTGCAGGAGCATTGAATTGGGACTTCTGATCTTTTTAGCGCAGCGGTCTCTTGCAACTGTTCCCCTCCTCATTGGAATATCCATTGTCTCATTCGGCCTGATTCTGGCTGTTCCGGGCGACTATGTCGACGGCTGGGTTACACGGACCATGGCTATGACCGGGCAAAGCCGGCTGGACCTGCAGCCGCAAGCCGACGCGATGCGCGCGGCGATGGGTTTGGACAAGCCGATTTGGGTCCAGTACTGGATCTGGATCAAGGGCATCGTTTTTAGCTGGGATTTCGGATATTCCTTTTTCTACAACCTGCCGGTAACCGAGGTCATCGGAACCCGCCTTCCACGCTCGATCGGCATCGCCCTGGTCGCATTGATCGTCGGCCAGTTCGTCGGGGCTTCCCTAGGCGTCTACGCGGCGATGAACCAGTACAAGATCGGCGATACGCTTTCGACGGTTTTCGCATTCCTAGGAATCGTCATTCCGAAATTCGTCATGGCCCTCGTTATTCTGTACTTCCTGGCATTCGTCTGGCACTCGCCGTACATCGGGGCGCTCAACTCCGCCCAGTATGTATTGCAGGACTACTGGACTTTCGGGAAGCTTTGGGATTTTTTCAAGCATGTATGGCCGGTCCTTCTTATTTCAATCTGGGCCGGACAGGCCTATACCCTGCGAATGATGCGCGGAAATCTTCTCGATGTAATGAATGCGCAGTACGTCGAGACGGCTCGGGCGAAAGGCCTCTCGCGCAGGCGAATAATTCTGATCCACGCCATTCCCAACGCCTTGCATCCCGTAATCATGAACATGGGAACGCGGTTCGACTACATGATCAAAGGCGAACTCGAAATCGCAATCGTTCTGGGCATTCCGACAATCGGCCCCCTAATCCTCGGCTCGATCGGAAATAGGGACATGCTCGTCATCGCCGCGATTTTTCTAATCGTCGCGGTCATTATTGTCATCGGCAACCTCGTCGCGGACCTTCTGCTAGCTCTGCTCGACCCGCGAGTCCGCCAAGCCACTCTTTCGAGCAAGAGCTGATGGCAGGCCCCGAAAGCGCATCGCCCTCCGGCCAAGGCATGAACGCGGAGGCAAAGGCCGCCCACTCCTTTACCTACTGGCAGCTCGTTCGGCTGAGATTCAGGAGAAACGCCTACGGCATGGCCGGACTCTTCGGCTGCCTCTTCATAATTTTTCTGGCGATATTCGCCGAATTCCTTTCTCCCTACGCTTCGCACCAGTCGAACCGGGACCTGCTCTATACGCCGCCGCAGTGGATCAAGATCTACGATCCGGTGAACGGCTTCCAAAGGCCTTTCGTCTACGGCTTCAAAGAGGACATGGATCCGAATACCTTCGAAATAACATTCAGTTCCGATCCCGAAAGGAAGTCCGTCATCAGGTTTTTCGTCGAGGGCAGCGAATGGTCGCTGCTCGGGCTGACGTTCAACACGCATTTATTCGGCACGGACGAAGGATCGACCGTTCACCTTCTCGGAACGGACAATCTCGGGAGGGATGTCTTTTCCCGAATGATCATCGGCACGCGGATCTCCTTGTTGATGGGACTGGTCGTTATGGCGACCGCATTGGCCATCGGGACCCTGATCGGCGTTACCGCCGGATTTTTCGGAGGATTTTACGATCTCGTCATTCAGCGCATTGTAGAATTCTTCAAAGCGTTTCCCGATTTGCCGCTATACTTGGCGTTGACCGCAATCCTGCCCCGGAGGGCGGACGCCGTTCTGATTTTCGTCATGTTTGCAGGAATTCTGGTACTGCTGAGGTGGGCGGACCTGTCGCGGGAAGTCCGGGGCAAGGTAATTTCCATGCGGCGGCTTGAATACGTCCGCGCGGCCGAAGCCGTCGGCGCATCCAACGGGCGCATTCTGTTTCGCCACGTGGTGCCGAATATTTCGTCGCACTTGATCGTATGGGCGACATACCAGCTGCCCGAAGTCATCCTTTTGGAAAGCTTTCTATCCTTCCTCGGAGTCGGCATTCAGCCGCCACTTGTAAGCTGGGGCGCCATGCTTAATCAAATTCTCGATTTCCAGTCGTTCTCCGCGGCGCCCTGGATGATGTCGCCGGTCGGAATGATTATTATTACCGTCATGGCGTTCAACGCTTTCGGCGACGGCTTGCGCGATGCCATGGACCCCTACAGCAATGCCTGAGACCGGGCATTCCAGCGAGGCCTTGCTCGAGGTCAGAAACCTGTCCGTGCAATTCCGCACGCTCAGCGGATCTCTGCTAGCCGTTCGAGGGAGCAGTTTTAGCGTTTCCCGCGGCGAAACTCTCGCCGTAGTCGGGGAAAGCGGCTCGGGAAAATCCGTAACCGCGCGCGCGATAATGCGCATGCTCGCCGAAACCGCTTCTATCTCGGAGACTTCCGAGGTGTACTTCAAGGGTCGAAATCTTCTCAAGCTGTCAGATATTGAAATGCAGCGGATTCGCGGCGACAGGATCACGATGATATTCCAGGAGCCGCTAACGAGCCTGAACCCCATCTACAGAATTGGAGACCAGGTGGCGGAGATAATCCTGCGCCACAGGAAGATTTCCAAAAAAAACGCTAGATCGGAAGTCGTCAGATTGCTTGACGAGGTGCAAATCCCCGATCCCGAGGCGAGAGCCTCCCAGTACCCCCATCAACTGTCCGGCGGTCAGCGTCAAAGAGTCATGATCGCCATGGCGCTCGCCAACGAACCGGATCTTTTGATCGCCGACGAGCCGACGACGGCCTTGGACGTAACGGTACAAGCCGAAATTCTCGCTCTGCTCAAGGACCTTCAAAAATCCCACGGCATGGCGATCATGCTTATTACGCACGACCTCGGCGTCGTGCGAAAGACGTCGGACAGGGTCTGCGTCATGCGAAGAGGCGAAATCCTGGAGCAGGGTCTTGCCGAGCAGATATTCAATTCGCCGAAGCATCCATATACGAGGCACTTGATCGACAGCGAGCCGTCGGGACGACCGGACCCGCTTCCGAAAGACGCGCTGGAAATAATAGGCGGCAAGGGAATGAAGACCGTCTTCAAGATTAAGCACGGAAGCTTTTTCAACCGGAAAACGCTTGATCTGGTCGCGGTAAACGACCTTTCGCTTTCTGTAAGAGCCGGAGAAACCCTTGGAATCGTAGGCGAAAGCGGCTCCGGCAAGTCGACGCTCGGGATGTCTCTGATTAGGCTCCAGGAGCCGACTGCGGGCGAAATAAAATTTCAGGGCCGTCGCATCGATAAATTGAGCAAGCAAGAAATGCGCGGATTTCGCACTGATCTGCAGGTCGTATTCCAAGATCCATTCTCGTCGCTGAATCCCAGGATGATTGTTCGCCAGATCGTTGCGGAAGGCCTAGTCGTCAACAATATCGGCGCGAGCGGCAAGGAGCGCGAAAAGCTCGTGCGGGAAGCGCTCGACGAAGTTCAACTCGAACCGGACTCTCTGGACAGATTCCCGAATGAGTTTTCCGGAGGCCAGCGGCAGCGCATCGCCATCGCCCGAGCCATGGTCATGCGACCGAAATTCATACTGCTCGACGAGCCCACGTCGGCTCTCGACCTTTCAATCCAGGCGCAGATTATAGATTTGCTGCGCGAACTTCGGCGCAAGCACGACCTTAGCTATCTGTTCATCAGCCACGACCTAAAAGTCGTAAAGGCTCTATGCCATCGCGTGATCGTAATGCGCGACGGCGACGTAGTCGAGCAAGGTCAAACGGCGGATGTGCTTGACAATCCGAAAACGGATTACACGAAGCGACTGGTCCATGCCGCGCTAGATACTTTTGCGTGAATCCGGCGGCTCGCAAGTTGAAGCCGGAACAAAACAATATTCGGGAATTGGCTTGCCTCCATGGCGGCCAAGATCGATTTCGCCGATGCGAAGCCCGCTAAATTTAACCGATACCGATTCGCTGGGCAAGCATCGCAGGCGCGCCCGGGCCGAGGGCCGAAACGATGCCATGTTTCTGCATTCGCAGGTGCAGGATGAAATTCGCGTTCGATTAGAAGAACTCGACGGGCGGTTCGCCGCAGCGGCGCTTGTTTCCGGATTCCCCGAATTCTGGAAAGGAGCATTCGAAACCGCCGAGCTGTTCCCGGACAGGGAAATTCTTGGCGCACCAGCTTCGCGGTTCGACCTGTTCATTCACGCCATGGCGCTTCATTGGTCGAACGATCCCGTAGGACAGCTTATCCAATGCAGGATGGCGCTTCGTCCCGGGGGCTTGTTTCTATGCGCGCTTCTCGGCGGCGCGACGCTGCAGGAGTTGAGGCAGTCGATCGCGGAAGCGGAAGTATTCGCCGCCGGCGGAGCAAGCCCTCGAGTCGCGCCGATGGGAGACATTCGCGACCTGGGGAATTTGCTTCAGCGGGCCGGTTTCATCGATGCAGTCGCTGACAGCATTACTGTAAAGGCGACCTATTCAAGCGCATTGGAACTCATGCGGGATTTGCGCTCCATGGGCGAAACGAACGCTCTTGCGGAACGAAAAACGGAATTCGCCTCGAAAAAGTTGTTTTTGGAATGCGCCCGGATCTACGCCGAGCGATTTTCGGCTCCGGACGGTAGAATTCCCGCTACGTTCGAGCTGATATTCCTAACCGCCCGAGCGCCGAGATCCTAGACCTTTTATCCGTAAACAGTTAACTCAGATCATGCCGTAGTCTCGCCAAGCTTTGAAATCTTCGACGAACAATGATAGCAGCATGTAGCCCTCCCAGAGTTTTTGGGTTCCCGGCAGCGGCTGCCTCTTCCCGGGGATGAATCCGGCGAGGCGGGCCGTGTTGACCGCGAAACTCGCGATCGTCTGGTTCGGGTCGGGCGGGCCGCGCTGCCTCCGGTGGGTCGGCTTGGACATGTGAACGGGCCGAGCCCAGATCTCGTCCCAGGGGACGACCCGGCCCGCGCTGCCTCCGGTGGTGCGGCTTGGACATGTGAACGGCCGGAGCCATGATCTCGTCCAAGGGGACGACCGTGCGCACGGGGCGCTCGATGGACATCACCGCGCAGGCGATCACCGCGTCGAATGCCAGGCGCTTGCGCAGGTCGTCGGCCGGATTAAGCTTCCGGTCCTTGATCCGGGTGCCGACCTTGAGGGTTCCGGAATACTCCTCGATCAGCCACCGCTTCTCGTACCAGGACACGAGTTGGAGCGCGTGGTCCGGCGTTGCGTCGCCGAAGGTGGCGAGCAGCAGCCGGATGATCGCCTACCGTGCGGAGTCCCGAATGATGCCCGCCGTCGCCGATACGCAGGGCAAAAAGCAGCGCCCCGTCGGCTTCTCGCCGAGCTCTTCCAGTCGGAAGCCGACATTGCGCTCGAGTCGGACAACGGAATCCTGCGAGTCCGCATCATCGGCACCGCCAGCAACTCCGGCGACGCAGCGATCGCCGGGCTCCTGGAGGAGCTGACCCGAACCGTCTTCCCCTGAACCGGCCCGCACATGGTCTATGAATTGCCGGCCAGAGCGGCGAAACCGAATAAAGGGGCCGGGAAAGCTCGCCGCCGTAAAACCCGAGGTCAGGAAGTCTGAAATTAACGAAAAATCCGCGACAGCGGGCTCGAGCAGTTAAGCCCGGACAAGGCAAAGCGAGAGACGCGATTGCAGGAGCTCAAGTCCAGGCTGAAGGCCGGAGTCGTCGCCTCGATCATCGGCGAACTCGAGCCGCATCGCGAACGAGGCGAAGCCGTGGCGAAGCCGTGGCGAAGTGCATCGACTATTTTAAAGAGAACCGGGAGCGCATGCGCTACGGAAGCTACAGGAAGCGCGGCATGCAGATCGGCTCCGGAGTGGTCGAAACCTCGTGCCGGCACATCGTCGGGCTGCGCCTCAAGCGCCCCGGAAGCCGCTGGACGCTCAAGGGGGCGAACGCCATGCTGGCAATCAAATGCGCGCTCGCGAACACGCGCTGGGTGGACTTCATGGACTGGAAGGTCGGAATGTCGCAGGCGGCCTAATCAAACCATTTGACCTACACCCTCGATGCGCGTCCGCATGGCGCTCATCGAAAAGGGACTTCCCTGGACCAGTCATCACCTCGACCTGAAGAAGAAGGAAAATATTTCGGATGAATTTTTCGGTATAAATCCGAACGGTCTGGTGCCGACGCTGATCGATAGCGGCGTAGTTCACATAGAGTCCAACGATATTATCGCGTATCTCGACGAAGCCTATCCCGAACCCTCGTTGCGAGCGGTCGGCGGCGAAGATGAAATGCATGGATGGCTTCGTCTCGCCGCGTCGATCCATGTGCCGGCGGTCAAGCCGTACGTCTACGCGACCAAAATTCAGAACAAGGTGAAAAAGACCGCCGACGAGCAGAAAAAGTACGACGAGCTTCAGAAGAACGAGGAGCTGAAAACTTTCCACGCGAAGCATGCCGGCTCCGGCGCATTCGGCGAGCAGGACATCGCTAGGGCGCAGGGAATTCTGGAGGAGTGCTTCGCCAAACTCGAAAGCTCGCTTGAAGGCCGGAATTTCATTATGGGCGATCGGTTCACTCTGGCCGATATCTCCTGGATACCCCTGCACTTCGTGCTCATCGGCTGCGGCTTTCCGTTCCAGCGCTTTCCGAATATCGCGCGCTGGGCAGCGGCTGTCGGAAGCAAGGAGAGCTTTCGCGAAGGCATCCTGAAATGGTGCCCGGACTTTTCGAAAGTCTGAACCGACCGAAGCGAGGACTTCGTCAAGTGCCGAACGAATCGAACAGCGGAAAGACCCGCGGCGGAACGCGGCTCGGGCTTCAATGGCTCGACGCTTTGCTAAGCTGGACGTCCCTGGCTTGCGGAGGAGCGGCGCTGGTCTTCATGACGGGCTTTTCAGTCTTGAATGTACTGGTCATGCGCAAGGCCTTGAACTCCCCCATCGTCGGCGCGGAGGATCTGCTGATTCTGGCGCTCGTCGTGATCGTCGCGCTGTCGGTCTCGCTCGGCGCGCGGACGGGCGCCCATATCGAGATCGAGGTGCTCAGGTCGCGCATGTCGGCCGGATTCGCGAAATGGTCGATGATATTCGTTAAGTTGCTCGGCGCGGCCCTTCTGGCCGTCATGGCTTGGCGGCTTTGGCATTCGGGGCAGAACGCGGTTCGATTCGGTGAAACCACCCAGCAATTGCTGATTTCGTTCGAGCCGTTCTACTACCTGCTCGCTCTTTCGGCGGCAATTTACGCAGTGGTTCTGGCGTTCGATATCTGGCAACTCCTGAGATCCGGCAAGGTCGCGTCGATAAAGATCGGAGGCGGCGCGCTATGATCAGCATGACGCTTCTCGGTCTTTTGGGACTGCTTTCGCTGTTCGCATTGCTTGCCCTTCGCATGCCGGTCGCACTGTCGATGCTGGGCGTAGGATTCCTAGGCACGGCAGTCGCCAACGCCAACAAGTTCATCGGCGTCGGGATGGCCCCGGATCAAGCGTGGGCGCGGGGCTGGAAGATCGCCTATTCGAACCTCGCGGGCGAAACGTTCGAGGCCGCTTCGAACTATAATTTGCTAGTGATCCCGATGTTCGTACTGATGGGCAATCTAGCCAGCGTTTCCCGGATGTCGAACCACCTCTTCGAAGCGGCCTATCGCTGGATGGGGCATCTGCGCGGCGGGCTGGCCTCGGCCACGATCGCCGCCTGCGCGGGCTTCGCGGCGCTGTCCGGCTCATCGCTCGCATCCGCAGTTACAATGGGCCGCGTCGCGCTGCCGGAGATGAAGCGGTACAAGTATTCCGATAGGCTTGCCACGGGATCCGTGGCCGCGGGCGGCACGCTCGGCTTCCTTATTCCTCCATCCGGCGGCATGATCATATATGCCGTTCTCACCGAGCAGTCGATCGGCCGCCTCTTCATGGCGGGGGTGTTCCCGGGCATTATCCTGACGCTGCTCTTCATCGCGGCGGTCTACCTTGTCGTCGCGCGAAACCCCGAGGCGGGTCCGCGCGGAGAGCGTTCCGGACGCGCGGACCGACTGGCCGCGCTCTGGCGCGCCGTTCCCATTCTGGGCGTTGTTCTGATTACGATCGGCGGAATGTATACGGGATTCTTTACTCCGGTCGAGGCATCCTCGGTCGGCGCTTTCCTAACCTTCGCCGTGGCGGCCTGGCGACGGTCTCTGACGCTGGAAGCGGCGCGAACCGTCATCCTGCAGACGATGAACGCCACCGCGACGGTGTTTCTGATCATTATCGGCGCGTTCGTGTTCATCCCGTTCATGTCGCTTACGGAATTGCCGGCGCAGCTGGTGACAATTCTTACATCCCTCCCGATCGGAGACCTCGGCGTGCTGCTGGTCATCATCCTCGCCTACATGGTCCTCGGCATGTTTCTCGAGTCGCTCGCGATGCTAGTACTTACAATCCCGGTCGTCATCCCCATTGCGATCGGCCTCGACTGGAACCTGATCTGGTTCGGCATCATCGTAGTGATCGTGCTTGAAATGGGCATGATCAGCCCGCCGGTCGGCATCAATGTCTTCATCGTGAAATCCATCGCGCCCGAGGTTCCGATGGGCCAGATCTTCCGCGGCATCTGGCCGTTCTGGTTCGCCATGGCCGCGATGATCGGCCTTCTCATCCTCTTCCCGCAGATAGCGCTTTTCCTACCGCAGACGATCGTCGGCGGATAGCAGCAACAGGAGCCGCTCCATGACTACGAACACCGGCATCAAGAATCTTCAGCATTTCATCGGCGGCGAATGGGTCGATTCCGAAGGCGGCAGGGACTTCGACGTGCTGAACCCGCTCGACGACAGCCTCTACGCCCGCGCGGCCAAGGGCACGGGCGGCGACATGCGCCGCGCCGTAGCCGCGGCCAGGGCCGCGTTTCCCGGATATCGGGAATCTCCGCCCGCGGATCGCGAGCGCCGGCTGCTGCGCGTCGCGGAAATCATGGAGAAGAGGAAGTCCGAGCTCATCGACTGCCTGATCGACGAAATCGGCTCGCCGATTCAAAAGGCGGCCTTCGAATTCGAAAAGGGCCTGACCATGGTCCGCGCGGCGGCGGGACTTTGCCGCAACGTGCGCGGCGAAACGATCCCTTCCGACGCGCCGGGAAAGTTTTCGATGTCGATTCGCGAGCCGCTGGGCGTCGTAGCGATATTCACGCCCTTCAACGTGCCTTTGATCAAAACGACCCGGCTTGTCGCCAATGCGCTGGCTGTCGGGAATACGGCCGTGCATCTACCGTCCGAACTGGCGCCGCATCTCACCGTGCTTTTTGCCGAGATGGTCGCCGAGGCGGGATTCCCCGCAGGCGCCTACAACGTCGTAACCGGCTTCGGCCACGAGATCGGCGACGATCTGACCGGGCACAATGACGTGGATTTTGTCACATTCACAGGATCCTCGGTGGTCGGGCAGCACGTAAGCGAGGTCTGCGCGAAGAATAAAACGCCTAGCACGCTGGAGCTGGGCGGCAAGAGTCCGACCGTAATTCTGGCCGATGCCGACCTGGGCAAGGTCGTGCCGCTCGCGGCGCGGTCGATCTTCATGTTCGCCGGGCAGGCATGCATCGGGTCCAGCCGATTCTATGTCGAGCGCCCGCTCTATGAAGAATTCGTGAAGCGGTTCGCCATGGCCGCATCGCGGGTCGGGATGGGGTGCCTGCGAGATCCGGGCACGGTCATAGCACCCATAATCTCTGAAAGGCAGCGCGCCCGGGTCAAGGCCCATATCGCCGATGCCGTCGACAAGGGCGCGACAGTAGTCGCGGGCGGAGGATGGGTCGGCAACCGCTGCCAGCCGACGCTGCTAACCGGCGTTACCGAGGACATGACCGTGTGCAAGACCGAAACCTTCGGTCCGGTTACGTCGATCTACCCGATTGACAGCTACGAGGAAGGGCTGGAGAAAGCCAACGACACGGAATACGGCCTCTCGTCGGCGATCTTTACAAAGGACATCGACAAGGCTTTTCATTTCGCCCGGAACATAGGCGCCGGCATGTGCCACATCAACGGCCCGACGATTCACGACGAGGCCCACGTGCCTTTCGGCGGCAACGGCGAAAGCGGCGTAGGCAGAGAAGGAACGGACGCGGACATGGAAGCAATGACGGAACTCAAGTGGGTAACGGTGCAGCTATGACATTTACGCTCTATCATCACGGCTCTTCGGTATGCGCCGCCAAAGTACGGTTTGCGATGGACGAGAAGGGACAGGACTGGGATGGCGTCTATATCGACATCCTGAAAGGCGAGCAGTTCGATCCCGAATACCTCAAGCTCAACCCGAAGGGCGTGGTTCCGACGCTGGTTCACAACGATCTTGTTATTCCGGACAGCACGGTCATCATCGAATATCTCGATCAAATCGCTCCCGAGACCAGCGTTCATCCCGCGGACCCGTGGGAGCGCGCGCAGGCCAGGTATTGGACCAAGGCGGTCGACGAGGATCTTCACCCGGCTTGCGGCGCCGTTACCTTCGTCTGCTCGCATCGGCACACCGTCCTCAAAAATCTTGGACCGGAAGGCGTAAGGAAATTCCTTGCATCGACCCCGCCGATGTCCGTCACGGCCAACTGGAAGAGCCAAAAGGACGCCTTTACCCGCTACGGGTTCGAAGCTCCGGGAATAGAAGACAAGATCAGGCTTTACGACGCCTATCTCCACAGGATGGAGAAAGCGCTCGACGACGGAAACGCCTGGCTGGTCGGCGGCAGGTTCTCGATCGCCGACATCGCCATGGCGCCCTATGTCAACCGCCTCGCCATGATGTCGATGCGCGGCATGTGGGAAGGAGGGCGCCTGCCCAATGTAGAGACGTGGTTCGCGCGGGTCGAAGCGCGGCCCAATTTCAAAAAATGCCTGATCGACTGGGTGCCCGAGGACCTTGCCAATGATCTGCGGGACAACGGCGCCAGGAGCTGGCCGGAAGTCGCTAGAATTCTCGAAATCGAAAACTGAAAAAGGAGGAGCCGATGGGCCGCCTAGAAGGAAAAACCGCCTCAATCACGGGAGCCGCGCAAGGCATCGGAGCTCTCATGGCCAAGGCAATGGCCGACGAAGGGGCCAAGGTGCTGGTATCGGATGTGCGGGATACGGCCGGCGCCGTGACGGCGATTACCGCTTCCGGCGGCACGGCGCTGGGCATGAAGGTCGACGTGACGTCGAACGGCGACCTCGCTGCGATGGTCGAAACGGCCAAAACCGAACTGGGCGGACTCGATATCATGGTCAACAACGCATCGATCTTCGCCGCGATCCGGCCGAAGCCGTTTTTTGAAATCGACGACGACGAGTTCGACCTGATCATGCGCGTGAACACGCGGAGCGTTCACCAGGTCATGCGCGCGGTCGTGCCGACCATGATCCAGGCCGGCGGCGGCAAAGTCGTCAACATCGCGTCCGGCACGTTTTACTACGGCCCTCCGGGATTGTCGCACTACACCGCCTCCAAAGGAGCGGTCATTGCGCTGACCCGCTGCCACGCGCGCGAATTGGGCGACAAGAACATCCAGGTGAACGCCATCGCGCCCGGGCTGACTGAAAGCGAGGGCGTAAGAGCCAACGATGGCTTCAACATGGCCCGCGGACCGACCATCGCCTCGCGCTCGATCAAACGAGAAATGCTTCCCGCCGACCTGCTTGGCACCCTAATCTATCTCGCCTCGTCCGACAGCAACTTCGTAACTGGCCAGACGATCAATGTCGACGGAGGCAAATACAACCTCTAAAGGCCACCCGACCGTGTTCAGAAGCCTTAATGGGCGCTCCCGCGATTGCTACGGCTGGCCGCAAAAAGGCCGGAGGGCCGCGACATCTCGATTGCGTCGGTCGTTGGTCCCGGACTGCCTGAGCCAACTGATGCCGGATGCCGGCAAAGGCAAATTCAGGCCGCGCCTCCGCGCGCACGGATTCCTAGCCGAGACTCTTGAAATTCTCGACGAGCCGGCTACCCCTATGTCGACAGCCGTGTCATGGCCGCCATAGGCGCGAGGGCTCCATGAGCATGCCGATATCAACAACTGTTGCATTGACGCCGGGCCAGGGCAAAAACGCCGGCGATAATCCGATGGCCGCGACGTTTACTTCCATGATCCATCCGTCGCGATTCCGCTGTTGACCGCATATTTCATCCGAGCTTTGACTGCGGCAAGGCGCAGCGTATTCTATGCTTTGAAAATTCGCGCGCATGCGGATTCGCGCCTCGCTTCCGAAAATTTTGGTTGTCCGGCAATCTAGATCGAAAGGAGAAACCGACTTGGCGAAACTTGGAGACAACGTCATAGGAGCCAGCGGCCTGCCAGCCTTCTTCAAGGTGGCGAACGCCGATGAGGTGAAGATCGATACTCCCGAAAACCGCAAGGGCGACGCGCTGCGAACCTGGGTGCGTTCGCTGTCGGGTTTCCAGAAAGAGGCATTGGTGAGGTCTGCGAAAACCGGCGACACTTGGCGGCTGGTTTCGGACGAAGGCCCGTATTTGAACGGTCATGACGCCGCTCCGTGTCCATTGGCGTTTCTCAGCGCGGGAATGGCGGCGAGCTTCATGAACGAGATGCTTGCTCTGGCGGAAAGCCGAAGCACCGAGATCCGCAAGCTGAGGCTTGTTCAAAACAACTATTACACGATGAAGGGCTCCATGCCCAAGCGCACCATGGAAGGCGGGGCCGAGAATGTCGAGCTGGAGGTCGAAATCGACTGCGACCTCGACGACGGCGCGCTCAGCGAATTTCTGATCGACGCGACCTGCGCGTCGCCTGTGAACGGCCTAATGCGCGGTCGACTCGAAAGCCTTTTCAAGCTGGGCAGGAACGGGCGGCCATTGCCGACGGCCAAGGCCGCCGAACTTGACGCGCCGCTGCTGCCCGATCCGGGCGGCGACCGTTTCGCCGCGTCGGCGCCCGCGGCGAGCGATCCGGCGCTCATGGAACCCGTCGGCGCAACGCCGAAGAAAGACGTAGCCAAGGGCACCGCGTCGGGCGGCTCGTCACTTTCCGACGAACAGGATCGGCGGCTAAATATCGGGGCGGTCGCGGTGCTTCGAGAGGACGGCATCAAGGAAATCCAGCAGATGCAGTATTCGCCCTACGGCACCTCGTTCCGGTTCCTCTCCTCCGAAGACGGCCGCGCGCCGGATGCCGGCACGCTTGTCAGCGCCGGCATAGGATTTTGCTTCATGACCCAGTTCGGGCGCTTTGTCTCGATGCTTCATCTGGATCTCCCCGACTACCGCATTGCGCAGGACACGCATTTCAGCCTCGGCGGCGCATCCGGCGGCACGGGCAAGGCCGGAGAGGCGGACCCGATCGAGACTCATGTCTATCTTGAGACGGGTGAAAGCGACGAGACCGCGAAGGAGATGCTGGATATCTCGGAGCAGACCTGCTTTTTGCACGCCCTTTGCCGGACCGACCTGAAAACTAAACTCAAAGTCGTGCGAATTTAGCTTTGCCAGCCGCGCAGGGTTTCACGGTGTTCGCTGCGAAGCCCTGCATGAGAGCCTAGTCCGAGTAGCGAAAATGACCTGCCGGGAAGCTACAGCGCAGAGCGACATGCACCGAATTGCATCCGATCCGTTACCGATAATCGCAACCGGTGCAATTGCCGTTCGCAAGATCGGTTTCAAGGACACTTAGCCGTGATCCGGCCAAAGCGCGCCGAATCGCAAGTATCCCGTGATTTTACCCAGCCACCGACACGCGCGGGCAGTGGTGCCTGCAGGAAAGATTCGACAGACAAGCTGCCTCAATTCGATTATCGAGAACGCAAAAATTTTCAATCTCCCTCGGGCGATTCCGAATTTCGCAAAGCATTTGCGCAGCACTTGATCTCTGTCGTCGACGATGTCCTCGATTAGGTTGTTTCCTTCAAGAAAAGCCATTACCGATGGCTATCTCGTCGACCTTCGATTGTGTCGGCTTCCACATACCGAGGCCAGCAGAATGGTCCGTGTTTTCGATGTAGCCGCCTGCATACTCAAGCGGCAGGGTCCTATGACCACATGGAAGCTGCAGAAGCTGGTCTACTACTGCCAGGCATGGTCGCTCGTGTGGGACGATGACATCCTTTTTCCCGAAGAGATCGAGGCATGGGCCAACGGGCCGGTGGTGCGAGAGCTCTACGAAACCCATCGCGGCGATTATCGAATCTCCTCTCTTCGCAATGGCCGCCCGGAAAACTTGACTGAAACCCAGCGCGAGACTGTCGACGCAGTGCTGAAGTTCTACGGGGACAAATCTCCGCAATGGCTGAGCGATCTTACTCATATGGAGGATCCCTGGCAGTTGGCGCGGCGCGGAATTACTGACGGTAAACGCGGCAACGAAATCATTCCGAAGGAATCCCTGGCCGAATATTACGGCAGCCTGTAGCGTCGGCCATGGCCCGGAAGCAGGCTAAGCAGCCAAACGCAAAATCTTATCCTATTTGCAAGAAGCACACCCGCACTCTGCCCATTAGCTGCAAACAAGCTCTGAACGCTGCCCGGCTTTTCCGGCATCCGGGCGGCATGGAGAAGCAAAGCCTGATTCGCCGCACCCTGTCCTCCTGGAGGGCGAGGCGTTCGAGAACCGCTCGGCCGCCGTCCGCCGCGTTTGCGACGCCCGCGGCCGGCCCCGGGCTTCAAGCTGCCTGTCGGCTCTGGCGGCGATGGAGCCCGGTTCCCGACCCGTCCGGCGTTCCGGCCTATGAGCAATCACATTAAAGGAAGCAATTGGCGGTTCCCTCGTTCACGGTTTTTAGGGAACCCCGGGCTGGTTCCACCTTAGGCGCGAACGCGCGATCGCCCTTCGGAAGGGCTTTAATTTCGCCTTCTAGTGAACCGAGTTAACTGCGTCGGGATGAAAGGCGCGGCGGCGCCGGGCGACCGGAGAGTTCTTGAAATGCAGTATTGATTCGACTTGGCCGAATCAGTACAGGAACGAATAATTTTTGTTTAGAGGCTATCAGGCTAATGGGCAGACCGCCCCACCCTGTCCTGTCCAGCATCCCACCGCTATAACCTCCAGCTCTCGAGCCCCGCCGGTACGCGGCCGCGAATCTGCCGACGACAATGGCGAGCCGGTTCGTCACGGTCGCCGCAGAGTTTGCCTAGCAGACATTCCAGCGGGCGTCGGGGGCGCGAGAGTAAGCTCATCCTGTCATCGAAACAACATGATTAGTTTAGTATTTACAATGCATTACCGACGTCTACGCGCTGCCATGCGCTGCGCAGCACTCACTCGCGAAAAAACGTCGAGTCCCGGAGAACCGGAAACTTTGCCCGCCCTGCCGCCGAATGCGCGCCTTTATATTCGTGCCGTCGCGGCCGAACCGCTTTTGCCCGTCGAGAAACACAAGGAGGTGCTCGGATATGCTCAAATTGACATTGCTGATCGTGAGGTCGCATCGACACGGTCAGGTCGCTGACCTCCCCGTTGCTTGCACTGCAAGCGTGCGGTAGTTTGGACATGTTCCGACAGATAGGGAGGAACCGCCAGTGGCAAGCATCACCATCCGCAATCTCGATGACTACGTGAGTACGCGCCTGCGCGTCCGCGCCGCCGCGCACAGCCGCTCAATGGAAGAGGAGGTGCGTATCATCCTTCGCGAGGCCGTGAGCGACAGCCAGTCCGCCCCCCGGAACTTGGCGGAGTTCACCCGGGAGTGTTTCGCACCCCTTGGCGGGGTCGAGCTAGACCTGCCCCCGCGCGGCCCGATGCGCGAGCCTCCGGACTTCTCTTGAGGCGCATCGGATGCTGGTGCTTGACACGAACGTGGTTTCCGAACTTATGCGCCCGGAACCGGCTCCTGCCATGGCTGCCTGGATCGCGGATCAGGATGCAATGTACATGTACCTGACTGCGGTCAGCGAAGCGGAGCTTCTTTACGGCATCGCGATCATGCCGGCAGGCAGGCGCCGGGACAGGCTAGTGGCTGCCATGACCCGGTGGCTCGACTTCGGCTTCTCGGAACGCATCCTGCCGTTCGACAGCGCCGCCGCCCGCGCCTATGCCGGCATTGCTGCAGACCGCCGCTTCGCAGGTCGCCCGATCGGCGAAGCCGACTGCCAGATCGCCGCGATAACCCGCTCGAAGGGCGCCGTCCTAGTTACGCGCAACGTGCGGGATTTCGACGGCATTGGCGTGGATGTAATCAATCCCTGGTCGGTTGCGCAGGCATGACTTGGGCAGCCGTCGACTCATACCTTCGTCACACTCAAACTCTGGCTGCCTTTGCCGACTTGTCGATAACGAGGCACGATTCAGTGTCCGTGGCCCACCGCACATGCTTCGATCTACTTAAGGGGCATACTTCAGAACTGGGAATTCTTCGATGTCGCTCCTGCTGAAGACGATCGAGGCATTTCCACTGGGTCGAACCACCAACGAGTTGGTGGTCCTGCTCGACGTTGCGTTCGATGGTGCGCGGCGGGAGGCCGTTGGCCGAGAACTTGCTGAATTGCAAGCCAGGGGCGTGGTCTCGTTAGGCCGTGATCATCGATGGCGTGCCCAGCACCGACCCCTCGCGCCGTCCTCAACCTCGGCACTGCGTCCAGTCCACTCCGGCAACGCGCCTTCCGATCCTCTGATCGCCTCGCCAGCCACCTTCACCACAAAGCCGGTAGCGGCAGATGTGCTACCTGACGAAGACTCAGCCGCATCGGAATCCGAGTTCGATCCCCACGCGTTGCTCCGCTACTACAAATCCGCGCTCCTGTACGACCCACGAGGGGCTCTGACTCAGACCGGCGACCGCCATGGTGAAACCTTCCAACTTCTTGCCGGCGAAGGAAACCTGTTTCCGGCAAGCGACGAGGAAGTCATTGTACGAATTCGGGCCGACGACCTACCAGGTGCCTTCCGCGAGGCGATGATCCGGCGCGATGACGAAGAGAACGGAGTCGCTTTGGGCTGGCCGCTGGATCTGGGGCGTCAATCTGGCGCCCCGGCGATCCGACCGGTCGGGCTTCTCGCTGCTGTGTGGAGCCGGAAAGGAGACTTCATCGAACTGCGAGTTGACGCCGACGATGTCCTCGTGAATCCCGATTGGGTGCGGAGTACGGCGCGGGTCACCGCGTGGACACGGAGCGAACTTCAAAACCTCTTCCGCGGGAATGGAGGATCAGGACTGCCGGGCGAGGAGTTTCTCGGGCGACTTCGTGAGGCGGCAGCGCGCGCCATCAGGGGGAACCTCGTGGGCAACAGCTTCGCCGCCATGGTTGACCCTAGCGAAACAGGAATCCACGATGCCGTCGCCCTGTTCCTGTCATTGGGTTCCACCTTCACCGCAGGCGCGGTACGCGATCTCGATTCCATTGCCGCTTGGCCGTCTGATCGCCTCTGCCGTACCGCCCTCGCACCGCTCATTGGTCTGCCCAATCAGGCACCTGTCAATCCAGTTCCACCGGTCAATGTCGGTCCGCTCAACATGGAGCAGATCGAGGCAACCGCCCAAGCAATGCGCACCCCCCTCTCAGTCGTAACCGGGCCGCCCGGCACCGGGAAGAGCCAAGTGATCGTAGCCATTGCCACGACTGCACTTTGGGCCGGGCAAACAGTAATCGTCGCATCCAAGAACCATCAAGCCCTGGATGCAGTCGAACAGCGCCTGTCCAGCATTGCTCCCGGCGCATCTTTCATCGTGCGCACGCTCGACCCCGCCCGTGACGTAGACCGCGACATGGCCGGCGTGCTTCGCGATCTCGTCTCCGAGCCCGCAGGGACGAGTGTCGCCGCTCCGGAGTCCGATGTCTCGGCAGAACTCGACAAGCGGGCCAACGCGCGCTTGGATACACTTGAGCGGATCGCGAGGGAGCGAAGACTCCGCCTCCAACTTGCCGACGATATTGAGCGTTTGCAATCCCGGCAGCTCGCCGGTCTCCCGGATACGACCGTATTGGTGGCCGAACCGTCATCATCGGGATTTTGGCGCCGGCTGCTCAGTTGGCTTGGGTTCGCGCCGTCACTCGCCACTCCAGATATGGATGACGGCACGATCCCGACGGTGGCGCTCCGGGAACGAGTAGCTGAAACACGCGCTAGTCTCGCGAATTTTGGCCCCATAGAAAACCCAGTCACGTCAACTCAAGAGATTGCGTCGTTGGCTCGGCAAGTACTCGGCCGCCGTGTCACGGCCCTCAGCACTCCAGACGAAAGAACGCGTTTGGCACTCTCCAACGCCCACGACGATCTTCAGTTGCACGGTCACATCGCGGTAGACCGCGAGTTAGCCAAGAGCGTGCTGCTGCATCGACCGCTCTGGCTCGCCTCCGTCCTCGGAGCGCCGAGACGGCTCCCACTGGAAGACGGATTGTTCGATCTGGCGATCTTCGATGAGGCGAGCCAATGCGACATTGGATCCGCGCTGCCGGTTCTCGCCCGTGCGCGTCGCGCCGTCATCGTAGGTGACGACAGACAACTCGCCTTTATCCCTCAGGTCGGCATCGCAAAGGACCGAAACCTGATGGCGGCGCAGCAATTGCCCCAGACTGGGATGGGGCGGTTCGCGCAGAGCCGCAAGAGCCTGTTTGATCTCGCTCGATCCAACCCGGACGTTCCCGCAGTGATGCTGCGAGATCAGTACCGCTCGGCGGCCGATATCGTTGCCTACATTAACCAGGATTTCTACGGCGGCAAGCTTCGTGTCGCTGCCGACCAAGATGGATTGCGCGTACCAACCACCACACGCCCTGGCCTCCATTGGACGCACGTTCCGCCGGCTACTGGAGTAGAGACTGCACGCGGCAATGTTAATGCAGCGGAAACTCGCGCCATCGTCACACACCTTGAGCAACTTCTTCTCAAGCACGATTACGATGGTAGTGTCGGTGTGATCTCTCCCTTTCGTCCACAGGTAGCGGCTCTGGCCGAGGCCATCACCACGCATATCCCTGAGAATCGCCGACACGCCGCGAACTTGCGTGTGGGCACGGTTGACGCATTCCAGGGCCAGGAACGGGACTTGATCTTGTTCTCGCCTGTCCTTCACGACCGAATAGCTCCAAGCGCAATCTCTTTCCTTCAGAAAGACTGGCGGCGCCTGAACGTGGCAATCAGCCGGGCGCGTGCGATCGCCCATGTATTCGGCGATCTTGACTTTGCTCGTAGAGGAACCGTGCGGCGATTGCAAAGCCTCGCCGCTCGTGCCACCGAATCGCGCCAACCACCCGACGAAGGAGTTTTCGACAGCACTTGGGAACGTCGGGTCTACGAAGCGTTGCGCGCCCGCGGCTTGGATCCCAAACCACAATACGAGATCGCGGGTCGCCGGCTCGATTTCGCCGTGTTCGGCGCAAGCGGCATAAGGATCGACATCGAAGTCGACGGACGCCGCTGGCACCAGGACATCGACGGTAACCGCAAGTTGGACGACCATTGGCGGGATCACCAGCTGCATTCCCTCGGCTGGAAGGTCCGGCGCTTCTGGGTGGACGAGTTGGACAAGGACTTGGAGAGTTGTCTTGACCTCATCGAACGAGACCTTTCGTAAGTCCCGCGCATATACGTGGACCGCGGGTCTCGCCGCGCTGGCGACAATTGGCCTGCTGGGCTTTCTTGTGTGGAAGGTTAATGAACTCGAAGGCAACTTCGGTGCCATTCGAGATGACCGTGCCCGCATAGAGAAGGCTCTGGCAGCGGACCGGTCTGAGATTGCCGAGCTTGCCGACCGTCGCGACACCCTCCGGACGGAGCTTACGCAGCTTGGAAGCGAGTTGCGCCTCGCCCAGGCCGCACGCGCCGAACTCGGCAGCTTGGAAATCGCGGTGCAGGATGCGAGAAAAAAGCTCTCGGAGCTACGGGACGAGGAACAAGACATCCAGGACAGCCTCGCAACACGAGAGCGGGTTCAGGCTGACCTCTCGTCGACGCGAGACGCCCTTCTGAAGGCTGAGACTCGACGCGACGCACTCCTTTCAGAAATCGAGGAGATTGAGGATCGCCGCGCGAGAGCCGAACAATCCGCCGCGACTGCGGAGATGGCGCGAGACGATCTGGTTTCGCAGCGTGATCGACTGACGGCTGATCGAGATCAGTTGCAAGCTGAGGTGAGCAGGCTGGCAAGGGAGCAGCGCCGTCTCGAAGACGTGGAACTGGAGCTCAGTACCGCCCGCGCCACGCTCGCGGGAGTGAACTCAGAAGCCAAGGCCGCCGAAGCCCGTCGGGCAGGAGCAGAGGAACAGCGCACCGGCATACTCGCGGGAATTCAAGCCGCCCAAGCAGAAAAGGATGAAATCGCCACCGAAATTGGGACAACCACCGAACGCCGAGCCGCACTGGTAGAGGAAGTCGTCTCGCTCATTGCACATCGGGACGATCTGCAGAAAAACGTAGCGGCCCTTGAGGGGCGACTGCGCGAGGCAAATGGTCTCCAGGTTCGACTCGACACCATGCGGCTGTTGGTAAATGAAACCAGTACCGAACTGCAGACTCTCCGGGGTGAGATAGCAGCCGAGCAAGAACGGTTAGATGAGGTACGGCAGGCCCGGACCGTCACCGAGGCTCGAATCGCGGAGCGGCAGACCAAGTTGGACGCGCTGGAGCAGAGTCTGGCGGAGACCGAAACACGACGAACCGATGCCCAAACCCAGCTTCGACGCATCCAAGCCGACGCCGACACCATGCAAGAGCGCAAAGATGCACTGATGATCGAGGTTCGCGATCTCGCCGCCGAGCAGGCAGCGGGACAGCAAGCCCTTGAGGAAGCACGCGTCGCACGCGCCTCCCTCGAGGGGCAATCAGCGCAGCGATCCACGGAACTGACAAGTTTGAGGAGTCAAATCGAAGAATACAAGATTCGTATCAAAGATCTCCAGACGCAAGAAGCTTCCATCGAGGGTCGACTCGACACCAAGCAGAAGTTGGTGAATCAAACCAATGCCGAATGGCAGACTCTCCGGGGTGAGAGAGCAGCCGAGCAAGAACGGTTAGATGAGGTACGGCAGGCCCGGACCGTCACCGAGGCTCGAATCGCGGAGCGGCAGACCAAGTTGGACGCGCTGGAGCAGAGTCTGGCGGAATCCGAAACACGACGAACCGATACCCAAACCCAGCTTTTACGCATCCAAGCCGACGCCGACACCTTGCAAGAGCGCAAAGATGCACTGATGATCGAGGTTCGCGATCTCGCCGCCGAGCAGGCAGCGGGACAGCAAGCCCTTGAGGAAGCACGCGTCGCACGCGCCTCCCTCGAGGGGCAAACAGCGCAGCGATCCACGGAACTGGCAGGTTTGAGGAGTCAAATCGAAGAATACAAGATTCGTATCAAGGATCTCCAGACGCAAGAAGCTTCCATCGAGGGTCCACTCGACACCAAGCAGCAGTTGGTGAATCAAACCAATACCGAATTGCAGACTCTCCGGAGTGAGAAAGCAGCCGAGCAAGAACGGTTAGATGAGGTACTGCAGGCCCGGATCGTCACCGAGGCTCGAATCGCGGAGCGGCAGACCAAGTTGGACGCGCTGGAGCAGAGTCTGGCGGAGACCGAAACACGACGAACCGATGCCCAAACCCAGCTTCGACGCATCCAAGCCGACGCCGACACCTTGCAAGAGCGCAAAGACGCACTGATGATCGAGGTTCGCGATCTCGCCGCCGAGCAGGCAGCGGGACAGCAAGCCCTTGAGGAAGCACGCGTCGCACGCGCCTCCCTCGAGGGGCAATCAGCGCAGCGATCCACGGAACTGGCAAGTTTGAGGAGTCAGATTGAAGAATACAAGATTCGCATCAAGGATATCCAGACGCAAGAAGCTTCCATCGAGAGTCGACTCGACTCCCAGCGGCTGTCGGTGAATCAAACCAGTACCGAATTGCAGACACTCCGGGGTGAGATAGCAGCCGAGCTAGAACGGTTAGGTGAGGTACGACAGGCCCGGACCGACACCGAGGCTCGAATTGCGGAGCGGCAGACCGAGTTGGACGCGCTGGAGCAGAGTCTGGCGGAGACCGAAACACGACGAACCGATGCCCAAACCCAGCTTCGACGCATTCAAGCCGATGCCGACACCTTGCAAGAGCGCAAAGATGCACTGATGATCGAGGTTCGCGATCTCGCCGCCGAGCAGGCAGCGGGACAGCAAGCCCTTGAGGAAGCACGCGTCGCAAGCGCCTCCCTCGAGGGGCAAACAGCGCAGCGATCCACGGAACTGGCAAGTCTGAGGAGTCAGATCGAAGAATACAAGATTCGTATCAAGGATCTCCAGATGCAAGTAGCTTCCATTCGTGAAGACCTCTCGGTCCTCGAAGAGAGACGGAACGACATCGAAGCGAAGCGCGTCGCAGCTGGGGAAGATTTGAACCGGGCCGAGAGAGATTTCGCGGCAACTCGTGCCGAGGCGGCCGAACAGCGCGCGGCAGTTAAACGACTGGAAGAGCGCAACACCGAGTTGGAAGCGCTGATTCCAGCCTTGGAAACTCGACAGAACACACTCCAAGAGACGCTAAAGGAACTGGAGCGGACCGCAACGGAGTCCCGAACGATGCTCCACATGCTTGATGAACAGATCCGCGAGAAGCGCGAAGTCCTCCACTCAATGGAGGATCAGCGTACAGCACCGAAAGACGAACCTCCCGCTGCCGAAACTGTGCCATCACCTAGCCCCGACGACAACGACCCGAACGGACCTACCGCCGGTCGTCCACCCACCAACGAAGGCTCCTCTGACTGATGGATCCTCTCGTTCTCACAGTTCTCATTGCCGCATTCGGACTTGCCACGCTTATCTTCGTCACGGTGCTCGTTGCGGCTCGCGCGGATCACCAGGCCACGGTCCGCGGGCCGATGGCCACGCTCGAAGAACTCGACCGTCAAATCGAAACGAAACGCGGAACGCTCGTCGATCTCGACGACGACCTCAAGCAGCGACGTGAAGCTCTCGCTAACATTGCCGGGATGCAGGCTGATGTCGATGCTCTAGCACGTCAAAAAGAGGAATTGCTCGCCGAGCACAAGACGTTGGAGGAAAAGCGTCAGGAAGTCCTTGCAGTCCGCGGGGAAACCGAAGAGGCCACCGCGCGACACGCGGACGCCACTCGGAACCTTGCGGAGAAGATGGCTGAACTTGAGCATGCTCAAACAGAGCTTTCTCAGGCTCGCCGCCTTGTTGACGAAATCGACGAATTGACCGAGCGCCACAAGTCTCTTTCGGATAAGACCTCGAAACTCCGAACCGAGGCAGCCGAACTGGAAACTCTCCTCGCACAAGAGGATTCCCTCCGCGGGCGCCTGCTGGAATGCGAGCGCGAAGTCGTCCGACTCGATGCTGAAATCGAGGCGCGTCGAGCCCAACGGGAGGTTGCCGAAGCCGAAGCGAAATCTGCAGAACAGAGGCTTGGCGAACTGCGCGCGGACCTCGTTGTAGTCGCCGCCGCCTCGGCGGTCGCTCGCCAGGAAGCTCGAGAGTTGGACGACAAGATTAATGAGTTTCAGAAACGCCGGTCCGAGCTCGAGGCGCGCACGGCAAAGTTGGACGCAGAACTCCAAGACCTAATAGAACAGCGTGCGCAACTCCAGCCGACGAGGAAGGACGGTGATGACGACAAACTAGCGGAGCTTACTCGCCCCCCGCAGTGTCTTGTTGCAGCCAAGAACAGCGGGTGGAAAAGACCGCTCGGCGCAAGGAGCGAGAGAGAATCCCTTAGCGCGGTAGAAGAATCGTTGAGGCAAGCGGGACTGACATTCGGACAACGCACAATCTACGCCTTCCATACCGCGCTCAAGGTGGCGGACATATCACCGATGACCGTTTTAGCGGGAATCAGCGGTACCGGAAAGAGCCAACTCCCCCGCGCTTATGCGGCGGCTATGGGGATTCACTTCCTTCAGGTTCCGGTGCAACCGAGATGGGACAGCCCGCAGGATCTAATGGGATTCTATAACTTCGTCGACAAGCGGTACCGGGCTACAGATCTTGCGCGCCTGCTCGCGCACCTAGACTCCGAGAACTGGCCGGACATAGCCCATGAGTGGCAAAACCGAATGGCGCTGGTGTTGCTGGACGAGATGAACCTGGCGCGCACGGAGTATTACTTCTCAGACTTCCTGAGTCGATTGGAAATGCGCCCTCATCGCAATGAGAACAGCAACCCTGCACGGCGTGCGGACGCAGAGATTGAACTCGATATCCCCGCGGAAAGCAACGGTACTGCACGACGGATCTACGCCGGATACCGGGTCCTCTTCGCGGGCACGATGAACGAAGACGAGAGCACCCAGACCCTCTCAGACAAGGTCCTCGACCGTTCAAACGTTCTGCGTTTCACTCGGCCGGAGAAGCTCGAGTTCGGTGGAGACAGCACGCATGATACCGACCCTGCAAGCGGCTATCTCAATGCCGCGCAATGGGACCGATGGATCAACGATTGCGGACAACACGTCGATAGCGAGAGTATCGAGACTGCGATCGAAAATCTGAACCGGATTTTGGGACGGATACAGCGGGGCTTCGGGCACCGCATGGCGCAGGCAATTGAACGCTACGCACAGCAGTACCCCAATGCTGGCGATTGGCGGCTCGCGATCGCGGATCAGGTCGAAATGCGCGTTTTGCCTAAGCTTCGTGGCGTGGATCTCGCGGACCCCGCGACAGAGCAATCGCTGAAGGAGCTCATGCAGTACACCACCGAGACGCTTCAGGATCAGAATCTAGAGGAAGCGATACGACGCGATATCTCCGCAGGCGAAGAGCGGGGCCTCTTCGCCTGGGGTGGGCTTGACCGGCAGGGACACGGCGGATGAGTTTGGAGCCACACGCCTTCGCTCTCGCAGGCGTTTGGGATCTCGCGGAGGCGCTCTACAACGAGGCGAGTTGGAAACCACAGTCCACCCCTGCGGACGCCGATACCCTCATAGCGTGGAAGTACCTGCCGGCGTCAAAGTGCCCGCCTCCGCAAAACGTAAGCGCCGGAAAACGCATCATGCTCGCCATGGTTGGAGAGGCGGGCGGTGCCTTGGAGGGCTTCCGGATCTATCAAGTTCCGATATCCTCCCGTCTCAAGCATACGCTACGCATCGAAGACAACCGTGGTAAATCATTCAGGGGCATCGAATGGCACCGCGATGTTCTCGAAAAACCACACGCAAGCAAGCATGCAATCAAAGACGCTGGGCGATCAAACGAGCGATGGCTAACGGCAATCTGGACCCTCTCTGGGCGGATCCACGCGGTTGAGCGATGGATGGAGAAGACGGCGAATGGAGTCTGGCAGTGGGTCGACGAAGCGTTTTTGGATCCGTACGGTCAGGATTACGAGCCAACGATGGAGGTGCTGGTCGAGCACGCCCGAACGCTCCATCCGGTGCTGGCCGATCTATCCGCAAGCCCGCGCAAGGTGCTGCGCAGAGTGCACCGAACTGTCCCAGTCGGCGCTGCGACGGAGATGGATGATCGGACCCTCCGCTGGCTCTTGAAGCAGCCCGGACGCGATACTGCGGAGCGCGCCGGCACCCGGCAGACAATACTCGCGCCGGTGCGCGAGGAGAACCTCGACACCCTTGAGAACCGGACCCTGCGGACGGTCGCGGAGATGAGCACGCGGTTGGTCGGAGAGTACGTCGTACGGGATCCGAAGAAACGCGAATTGCTCGCAGCTTACCGCCGGCGATGCCGAACTTTGGACCGCGACTTGCGACTGCGCGGTGTGAGGACCGTTCAGCCGGGCGTATCACCCAACTACGTTCTTCAGCACGACGCGCGGTACCAGACCGTCTGGGCCGCTTGGCAAGCGCTGATAAGGCACGACCGGGCAAGAGATTTGGTGTGGATCTGGCAGAGCCGCAGCTGGGATGAATTCTGCTTCTTGTTTGCTCTGGTGGCATGTCGGATGCAAACGCAACTCATGACGCCCCTTGCAGAAATGCCACTCCAAGCACGTAACGAACAGCGCGAGGGAAGGTGGATCGCGTTACATGAGCCCGCAATGGTGTTTTTCCCGGTCAAAGGTGGGCATCAGTGGACCATCGAGGTGCATTCACCCATGATGGACAGCGATCAAGGCCGACTGCCGGGAACAGCCGCCTCCCTTCACGTCAAGTCCTGGAACGGACGGACCTTTGGACGGATGCCAATCTACGCGCTGCACAGCTTTCGCAAAGCCACAGAGGATGAAGATCTTGCGGGCCTTGAGCGTACGTGCGACCTCATTGAGCGTAAGGAGAAGTCACTCGGCAAGGTGTATGGCGTTGCTCTGCGCTCGGTGTTCGATAGAAGCGGCAGTGAGCCGGAGTCGACACGACGAGACGCACGGCTCATGCGCGCGGCCTTTGAACCGGGCAGCGAGTTAACCAAGCCAATGGATCACTTCGGAGAACACATCGAGGCATGGCTACAGGACGCGATACCATGAAGAAGGAGCGTCGAACGAAGACCCTGGCAGGCCTCGATCTGAACGGTCTTCAAGATTTTTGCGCGCGGGAGCCCGGGCATGCGCCCGACGAGTCCGAGGAGGTGCACTGCAACCGGTTCGGATGGCGTTCCGTCGCTGCCCGAATCGACGACACGGAACAACTCGGTGATGTCATTGCAGGGCCGCAGGCAGAGCGCTCGCCTTACGGTCGCGGAGCCGGATACGGCGAGCATGTGGGCGATCCCGATCGCCGTCTCGAGTTTTGCCAAATTTGGGAGGAAATCGAAGGTGGCCTATGGGAAATACCGGAAGGCGGCAGCGACGCCAATCTACATGGCGACGAATTAACGCAATCGGCTGCACCGTATGCCAAGGGCGAACGTCGTCCGGGTTCAACATCGGAGCGCAACTCCGCCCTGCTCCTAGCCGCAAACAATATTGGGGAAAGTGATCGAGCACGGAACAAGCGAGAGCCAGGGACCGACGCAGCAACCCGCGACAACCTAGAGCCAGTTCGCAGGCCTACTCTGGGCGAAGCGCTACGGGCCGGGGTAATGGGTACAGCACCCAGCGCCCGACGTGCTGTGCTTGTTGTATCCGATGTCCCGGCGATAGACGAAGCCGCGCAGGCGCGAATCCTTGATGAACTCGCTCGAACAAGGTTGGGCGGATGCACCATTGACCTTCTCTGGCGGCCAGTCGCCGTCGTTCTCGGAATCCTGAACGAGAGAACAAAGCACCACGAAATTGCCGCTGCGAGTCGAGCAAGAAGGATACTGCAACAAGCCCGAGACAACTCAAGTAAACCAATTTCCCTCGTAGTGTTAATCGCCGGAACGAAAGGAGTTGAGACCCAACAACTCTTGCTCCACGAGTGGAAGGGAAAATTGCTCCCAGAACGAAAGGAGTATGGTCAGCGGCTGAAATGGAAAGGGGATTGGACCGCTAGAATTCACGAGATCCGAAGGCAGATCCAGGCAGTTAGCGGACACGAGGCAATGGAACTTCTCCATCGGCAGACGAGATTGGTCGAGAGCATTGCTTCCGGGGAAAGCACCCTAGGGCATTTCGACGCTCAGAATGCCATACGAGACGATACGGGAACCTGGAAGAAGATCGCAATCGGGCAGCCATCACCGTTTCACGAGGAACCGCTGCCGGAGGAGGCGGTACACGCCGCTAAAGAATCCAGATATGTGCTGCTGTACTCACCCGCGGGCTGCACAATGGCACGAGCATTGGAGCTGGCCTTGGAGAAACAAGGCGTTTCCTCGGAAAATACTTTGAAGCTCGATGCCGCCTGCGCTGCTTGGGGAGCACTCGAAGCCGCACGGCGCCTAGAACGAGGCGAGGCCCCGTATCTGGATCACCTACCGCAACTCGATCTCTGGGCGAGACAGCCTGACGGAACTCGAAACTGGTCTACGCTAATACCGGCGGGGGAGATCGTCGAAGCGGGAAAGACTTATCGAACACAGGAGCCGATCCTATTTGAGATACCAGCACGGATGCGATGCCTCGACTTCAGGCTGAAGAAGGGAGAGGAGATACGCGAAAAAATCCAACCGCTGAAGGAGCATCCGCCAACGAGGTACGAGGTGCAGGTTTATGCCGAACAACGACCGGTCTCAGGGTTCGCTACTTGCACGGTTTCCTCTAGAAGCTACGAACCGCTACGACGATCACCTCTCCGTTTCAGGTGGAGCGATCTCTTCCGAGACGGCGATCAGCGCCAGGCATGTCCTTTCAGACTTGCGCCGGATCTCGTGGAGTACGAGGCATATCCCCGCTTTTGGCATGGGCCTCGGAGCACCGAGGTAGCGCTGGACGCGTTTCTGTCCGCACACTCCTACGAAGACAAAGCAGATGTTCGAGACAGACTGTACCGCAAGCTAAGTAGGACTTCTTTGAATGGAATTGGAATCCCCAACCAGCGCAAATACGTAGTGAGTTCTTCGGGACAATTACCGGGAAAGGATCAGATCGGTGAAGAGAAATTGACAAGAATCGAACACAAGCTGAACAGAGTCTTGGAAGCGCTAGCCACCGATCTGGATGCTTTCATTCGGCAGCCCACAGTGGAAGGAATAGGAGTGACAAACAGGCGACATCTGCCGGCGACATGGTGTTTTGTGCGGTGTCCAGACTCTATCCAGGACCGTATTATCGAAGAAGTTGAGAAGGCCGCGATGGGTTTGTCTATTGGACCGGCTGGTCCACTAGGAGCCACGGATGCATCGGCGGCAGTTGCATGTTATCATGGTCTCGGACGTACCGTTTCCGATTCACTTCGGATTAGAAGAGTAGTTCAACTCATTCTTGGGCAGAAGAAGGCGGGACAACGAGTTGAGCGGCTTGCTTGCCTCTCACACATTATCAGTAGAAGAGATTCGGCAGCGGCGGTTGTATTGGAAAATCACGAAAACTTGGTTCATGCGGTTAGTTTCAGCGTACGTGTTTTGGACCAACTCGTAGATGGTGAATGGAATAATGAGATTTACAACCGCACTTTATTTCGGTACGCGATCCTGCTTCTTGGGGGCCTTTGCAGAGTGCGTCTTCTAGACTCCGAAGCGCTGCCGCCGGAGGGAAAACTTTCCCGCGATGCGGTCAATGCACTGGAACGGGCCGTGCAGTTGGAATGGGTGCAGGCCCGGAAGGACACAGCAACGGCCGCTAGGGAGATTGTAAACTATCTGAAAGGGCGTGGATCGGATGCAGGCGTGCTTATAGCGGTCGATTCGCAGACAGGATAAGCGTTTGTTCGGAACGTCAGATGCGGTGCCCAATACCTCCCACGACGCTTGCGCCGCGCTCAAACTGCGTCACCCTGTAGGTGCGGGCAATGGATCACGCGACTCGCGTCGGCCGCCATCGCGATACTTATCCAGAATCACCGGGCCTGCCTCACGCTCTTGGCAATCCGAAAAAAGTCCGAACGGATGTTGCTCGGCAGCGACGAACGCGAACAAGGATCGCACTCCACATACTTGATACCAGCGTAAGCGTAGCTCGTACGGCCGGGAACGAGCTTCACCTCTGGCCGTTAGCCCGTCGTACGAGACGTCGCGCACGTGATGCAGACGATTCTCTGTTGTCTCCCTGTTTATTTGGATAGGGGCCTAGGCTTTTTTCGCAGATTGAACGGTCGTTGGATTTCCCGGGATGTTGGGCGAATGAGGGATGGTTCGGCGCGGCGGTTTGGCGCCGCCGGCTGCCCATTGGCTGTAAATAAGCACTGAACGCGGCCCGGCTTTTCCGGTATCCGAGCGGCATGGAGAAGCAAAACCTGATTCGCCGCACCCAGTCCTCACCCGCCGGCTTCGAGCGGCTGCCCGCCATTCTGGAGGGCGAGGCATTCGAGAACCGCTCGGCCACCGTCCGCCGCCGCGTCTGCGACGCCTTCGGCTTCCTCGATGCCCGCGGCCGGTCCCGGGATTCGAGCTGCCTGTCGGTGCTGGCGGCGATGGAGCGCGGCGAAAAGGTTTACTTCCGCCGACGTCGAAGCGCGTCCGCCCCACCGGCCCGGCGATGCTCGGGAGCCCGGATCCAGCGCACCGCCGCCATCAACGCCGTTATCGCCTGGAGGCTGGCACCCCCGGCGATGTGCGGGCGCGAGACACCGGAGCTGGACGCGAAATTCTTCTTCACGGACATCGAAATCGCGGTCCTCGCCGACTTCGCGGCCGAGCGGCGACTCCCAGGGCCGGACAATCTCGGCCGCACCATGGGCCTAGTCGCCGCGATTGGCGGCCATCTGCACCGCAAGCACGACCGGCCTCCGGAGTACGAGATCGTCTGGCTCGGCTACGCCCGGCTGGCCGATTCGTCCGCCTCGACCGAACGCGCCGTAAGGCTGGGACCGGAAAGTGAAGTGTACAAGCTATTGCGCTGTGACTAAATTTATGGCCAATGGGCAGCTCGCACTGCACCGGGAGGGGACCCCGCTCACCATGATCGCGAGACTATCGTCTGGGCATTCGGGATTGCGGACGTTGAGGATCCGTGGAGCTGGCCCACTACGGCCAGCAGAGCGAAGTGGCAAAAAATTTTGCCGAAGCTCCGCAACTTCGAATCGATGACCTGGGCGGAGATCATGCGCGCGTCGGGCGGGCGGGCGAGCGGCACCAACAGCCATTTCGTCGCGGTCGAGAAACTGACAGATTCGGCCAAGTTGCGTCTCGCCAAGATCATGCAAGAAGATGTGTCGGAACTGTTTTCATTGCGTTTGAGTGCAACGGTTCGAATCTACGGGATCCGTGACAGGAGGGCCTTGAAGCTGCTGTGGTATGACCCGCATCACGGAGCGAACGCAAAAGCAGTTTACTCCGTGCACCAGCGGTGAAAGACCCGAGGCTGTGCGTGGTCCGCTTTGCGTGATTGAGGCAGCTCGCTGATAATCTTAGAAGCAGAATACGATGCCTAGGAGTTAACGGCAAACGCTCGTCGATAATTCCATTATTCCGGGAAGTGACGCGTTCTGGAGGAATGTCAATTCCGAATGATCCAGCTGAGCAATTTCGGGTCCACCGATTCGCAGTCCGCCCATACCAGATCGCGGGACATAAAGGGGCCGGCGGATCTGCTGGCATCGCCTACCGCGACGCAGCGAGCGGGATTCTGCGCATCATGCAGTGACAACGTGCCGAGTTCGTAGGAAAAGCCCTGCTCTGGGTCGTTCGGATCGCAATCGGCAAGGCCAAATACGGTTTGCGAGTTTAGAGGAAGATCGACAACGCACTTGTCTGGAAAGGCGACGGAGCGGATACTCCCGTAGTTGGGGTCAAAGGCGAATTGAACGTCGCCGCCCCGCGGTTTGCAGGAATGAGCGTGAAGGTGCTCGGCATAGCCGCGACCGAGCGTGTCAATGCACCAGCCGAGACCGTCAGCTTCATCCAGGTTGTCCTGGAGATGAATCACGGGCGCAGGTGTTGGAACCTGTGCTTCTTCGGCTATTGCAAGCTGCGAAAACGCGGTCGCGATCGCTGCCGCGATAGCCGCCATAATGATCCTCATATCGATTTCTTCCCTTGATTCGTGCAGACCGCCGGTTTCGGGCCGCCCGCCAAGCCCGAACCCAATTTGACCAAGTAACCCGGCAAGTCCGCTCAGCTTGTTTAATTGCGACTTCGACTTGCCGCTATTTGGAATAATGTATTTGCGGAACCCGAAATCGGCAAATCTTTATTCGATGATGCGCATCGCTTTTCCTCGACATCGGCAACCTTGATCATGGTTGATTCCCGCCGATCCCTGGCTGTCCGAATTGCTTGTCGCCTTTCTCCAATTTGCTCGAAGGATTATGGCGGTCAACATGTTAGCATTGGCAACCTCGACCAAGTGCGTCGTATCGGATATGCGATTGGATCGATTCGAACTTGGAATCTCAAAGCGGAGCCTTGTCTTCCGGCGGCAAAACCGCCCCGCGAGCTCGCGCGGATGCACTGGGCATTTCGGTTGGAATCTTCCAGGCGGCAAATTTGCGGCTTAAGGCGGCAACGCTCTCAAATGCGATAGCATTCATTGTCCGAATGCGGGAAATTGGCTAGGGATTGCCTAAGCGGATTCTTTGACGGAGCGGCGAAATTGGCTCGAACCGACTACGTATTTCATTTGTCTCGACTTTCGAAAGCCTATCCGGGCGGCCGAAAATGCTTCGAAAACATTAACTTGTCATTTCTTCCCGGCGCAAAAATCGGGGTCGTCGGAGTCAACGGATCGGGCAAGTCAACGCTGATGCGAATCATGGCGGGACTCGACCGGGAATACGAGGGCGAGGTCTGGGCTGCTCAGGGGGTCAAGGTCGGCTATCTTGCGCAGGAGCCGGAACTTGATCGGAATCTCGATGTCAGGGGCAACGTCATGCTAGGCGTCGCGGGCAAAAAGCGGTTGCTGGATCGATTCAACGAACTGGCGTTGAATTATTCGGATGAAACGGCGGATGAAATGGCGGCCCTGCAGGATCAAATCGATGCCGCCGATCTTTGGGACCTGGACTCGCAGATCGATCATGCCCTGGAGGCGCTGCGCTGCCCCGAGGATTCGGCCGAAGTCGAATCGCTGTCGGGAGGCGAACGCCGTCGAGTCGCGCTTTGCCGGCTTCTGCTCGAAGAGCCAGAAATGCTGCTGCTCGACGAGCCGACCAACCACCTAGATGCGGAAACCGTTGCCTGGCTTCAAAAGCATTTGATCGACTACAAGGGAACTTGCCTGATCGTAACGCACGACCGGTACTTCTTGGACGAGATCACAGGATGGATTCTGGAAATCGATCGCGGGCGCGGCATTCCCTACAAGGGCAACTATTCCAGCTGGCTGGAGCAGAAGGCGGAAAGGCTCGCTCAGGAGACTCGGGAGGACTCCGCGAAAAAGCGCACCCTCGCCAGCGAACTGAAGTGGATTAGGGCGGGAGCCAGAGCCCGGCAAGCCAAGCAGAAGGCGCGAATCAGCGCCTACAACGAGCTCGCCTCGCAATCGGAAAGAGAAAAAATCCGTCATGCCCAGATCGTCATTCCGAACGGGCCTCGCCTTGGCAGCGAAGTCGTAAGGGTCGAGGGCCTGAAGAAAACGCTCGGGAACAAGCTGCTGATCGAAAATTTGGAATTTTCCCTCCCGCACGGAGCGATCGTAGGCGTCATCGGACCTAACGGGGCCGGCAAAACTACATTGTTTCGGATGATCGCCGGCCAGGAGGAGCCCGACGAAGGCAGCATTTCGCTCGGCGAAACGGCGCAGCTTTCCTACGTCGATCAGAGTCGCGACGAACTCGGCGCCGAAAAGACGGTTTGGGAGGAGATATCGGACGGCCTGGACATTGTCCGGCTCGGCGACGCCGAAATGAACTCGCGCGCCTATTGCTCGGCATTCAACTTCCGAGGCGGCGATCAGCAGAAGAAAGTCGGCTTGCTTTCGGGCGGGGAGCGCAATCGGGTTCATCTCGCAAAGCTGCTGAAGTCCGGCGGAAATCTTCTGCTGCTCGACGAGCCTACCAACGATCTCGATGTTGAAACGCTCCGGGCTTTGGAAGCCGCGCTGGAAGACTTCGCCGGATGCGCGGTTGTTATTTCGCACGACCGATTTTTTCTGGATCGGATCTGCACGCATATCCTCGCGTTCGAAGGCGATGCGCATGTAGAATGGTTCGAAGGAAATTTCGAAGGCTATTTGAACGACAAGCTCCGGCGCCTCGGTCCAGGCGCCATGGAGCCAAGGCGATTGAAGCACCGGAGATTGACGCGCTAGCTCGACCGGCTGGACGTGATTCAATCGAGGCTCGACGCATGAATCGGCAGGGGGCGAATCCGGCAGCATCCGAAATTCCGCCAGGCGCGTCAGACAAAGCTTTCCGTCTTTGCCGGGCAATTGGTCCCGGTTGAAGATTTTTTAAGAACCGCGGCTTTCGCCGCACCGATCTATGGAGTTAAATATTGGAAAAAATCGGAGTTATGCTGTGCGGCCACGGTTCTAGGTCATCCGCGGCCGTGAGCGAATTCGCAAGTCTTGCGTCGAAGCTACCGCGCTACCTGCCTGATTGGCCCGTGGAACATGGTTTCCTAGAGTTCGCGAACCCCGTGATTCGCGATGGACTCGACAATCTTCGGACGAGTGGATGCAATAGGATTCTTGCCGTTCCCGGACTTCTCTTCGCCGCGATGCACGCTAAAAACGATATCCCCTCCGTTCTCAACACCTATGCCGCGCAGCATGGCCTGAAAGTCGAATACGGCCGGGAACTTGGAGTCGACGCAAAGCTGATTTCAGCAGCCGCGGAAAGAATTGCCGCAGCGGAAGACGCGGCCAATGAACACGTCGAAGTCTCCCGCGCAGAAACGTGCCTTGTCGTCGTGGGACGAGGCTCGTCCGATCCGGATGCCAATAGCAACGTGTCCAAAATTGCGCGAATGCTTTGGGAAGGGCTCGGTTTCGGGTGGTGCGAAACCGCCTATTCGGGCATTACCTTTCCTTTGGTCAAGCCTTGCCTCGAAAACATTTCCCTCATGCCGTTTCGGAGAATCATAGTTTTCCCGTACTTTTTGTTTAGCGGCATCCTCGTTGACAGGATTTACGGGTTTACGGACATGGTAGCGTCGCAATGCAAGACCATCCAATTCGTCAAGGCCGGCTATCTAAACGACCACCCCGGGGTTCTCGGCGCATTTGCGGAAAGAGCTACGGAGATTCTTGAAGGCCGCAACCAGATGAATTGCTCGCTTTGCAAGTATCGAACCCAGGTGCTCGGCTTCGAATCGGAAGTCGGAATGGTCCAGAGAAGCCACCACCACCATGTAGAGGGGCAAGGCGCATCGGCTCCGGGGTCGAACGTCGAAGACTGCGAACTCTGCGACGACTTTTGCACGGGAGCCTGCCGCCTGGATTTCAGCGACTCCGATTCCGCGGGAGCGGAAAACGAATTCCACGCCGACGACGAGAATCGCGGCCACGGTCACCGCCATGGACACAGTCACCACCACGGCCATGATCACGGCCACGCCCATGATCACCATCATCCTCCGTATCCGCATGCCGACCACCCGTTCGGACCGGAAAGCGCAAGGCAGCTAAAAAAGGACAAGACTTGATTTACGAACGCGATCCGGAGGCCATATATCGGAAAAGCTTCGAGATCGTCCGTGCAGAATCCGACCTTTCCCGTTTATCCGAAGACAACGCCGACATAGCCGTGCGGATCATTCACGCCTGCGGAATGGCGGAGGCGGGGAAATCGCTGATTTTTTCCGCTGACTGCGCAAGCGCGGGACGCAGCGCGCTAGAGGCGGGCGCCGCAGTCGTATGCGACAGCCGCATGGTTGCAGGCGGGGTCAGCCGCGACCTTCTTCCAGCAGGGAATCCCGTGGTGGCCGCGATCGAAGATCCAGGAGCGGCGCGCCTAGCGGCGGAAACCGGCACGACGCGCTCGGCAGCTGCTTTCGAACTGCTGAAACGCGAACTCGAGGGTGCGATCGTAGCGATAGGAAACGCTCCAACCGCGCTGTTCAAACTTTTGGAATTGATCGATTCCGGAATTCCGCGTCCCGCGCTTGTCGTCGCCATGCCGGTGGGATTCGTCGGCGCAGCCGAAAGCAAAGCGGAACTAGCAAGCGACCCGCGGGGACTTCCCTTTGTAACCTTGCCCGGAAGGCTCGGCGGCTCCGCAATGGCGGCCGCAGCCGTAAACGCGATTTCCGCATCGGCTTCGCGCAAGAAGGCCGAGAGCGATGTCGCGAACGTCCGAAACGGATCGCATTCGCCATGAAGCCCTGGCTAGATGTCGTCGGCATTGGCGAAGACGGGTACGGCGCGCTGTCGGAAGAAGCGAAATCCGCGCTGCAATCCGCGGAAATCATAATCGGCGGCCGTCGCCATCACGGCCTTGCGCCGCACCTCCGCGCGGAGAGAATCATGTGGCCGAGCCCGTTTTCGGCGATGACCGGCAAGATTCTAGGGTATCGCGGCCGACGGGTCGCCCTTCTGGTTACGGGCGATCCGCTCTGGTATTCGGCAGGTTCGCGAATCGCTCGCATAGTCGAACCCGGCGAAGCCAGATTTCATCCGCAGATTTCCGCATTTCAGCTGGCGTGCGCTCGGATGGGCTGGAGCCTGGCCGACGTGGAGACGCTCACCGCGCACGGGCGACCCGCATCGCAGATAATCCCGGCATTCGCCAACGGCGCCAGGCTGGTAGTTTTGACATCCGGATCCCGGACCGCGCGGGAAGTCGCCCGGCTTCTTTCGGAACGGGGATTCGAGCGCAGCGCGATCAGAGCGCTCGGCGCCATGGGCGGCCCCCGGGAGACTTCGGTCGAGGGAACCGCGAAGGAATGGAGCGAATCGGGCGCGAATTTAGACATTCCCGAATTCCATACCCTTTGCATCGAGTGCGTCGCGTCGGCGGGATCCAAGCCGCTTCGACGGGGCCCGGGCCTGCCCGACGAATCGTTCGAAAGCGACGGAAACATAACCAAGAGAGAAGTTCGCGCCGTCACGCTCGCATCGCTTTCGCCGATGCCGGGCGAACTTCTATGGGATATCGGCATGGGATGCGGCACCGTGTCCATCGAGTGGCTTCGTTCCGTTAGAAACGCCGAGGCGATCGGCATCGAACGGCGCGACGACAGGTGCGGCATCGCAAAGAGAAATGCCGAATTCCTCGGCGCGCCGCGGCTTCGCATCGTTCAGGGAAGCGCGCCCGACGCTCTACGAGACCTCCCCAAGCCCGATGCGGTTTTCATAGGCGGCGGCCTCAACGAGGACATTTTCGAAACGGCGTTCGCCGCTCTGAAACCGTTCGGCAGGCTGGTGGCCAACGGCGTTACGCTGGAAACCGAATCGCTTCTCGCGAAATTGCACGCCGAACATGGCGGCAGGCTGGTAAGACTCTCCGCGGAGCGGGCGGAAAGGCTCGGCGCCGGCAGGGGCTGGCAAAGGCCGATGACGGTAACGCAGTGGGCGATAGAGAATTGACCGGCACTCTTTACGGGGTCGGGGTCGGTCCGGGCGATCCCGATCTGATGACAGTACTCGCCGACCGGCTAATTCGCAATGCCAGGGTCATAGCGTACCCCGCGCCCGAAAATGGAGCCAGCTTCGCCCGATCCATTGCTAGGAATAGCATTCAACCCGAAACCGTGGAAATCCCAATTCGGATTCCGATGCAGGTCGACAGGTTTCCGGTGCAGGAAATCTACGACGAGGCGTCGCAAAAGGTTTCCGAGCATTTGCTTCAAGGAGACGATGTTGTCGCGCTCTGCCAGGGCGACCCGTTTTTCTACGGGTCGTTCATGTACTTATTCGAACGACTCAAGGACCGATTTTCCGTTCGGCTCGTTCCGGGCGTCTCGTCAATGACCGCCTGCGCCGCGGCGGCCCTTCGCCCGCTCTGCGCGCAAAGCGAATCGCTTTTCGTGCTTCCCGCCACGCTCGCCGACGCCGAACTTTCCGATCGCATGTCTCGCGGAGGCGCGCTGGCGATCGTCAAAGTTGGACGGCATTTGCCGAGAATACGCGAATTGCTGCGGCGCCTTGGCCGGGAGTCCGGCGCCGTGTTCGTCGCCCACGCTTCGCTGCCCGGACAGACGGTCGCGCCGCTCGCCGATGCTCCGGAGGCGGCGCCATATTTTTCCATGATACTCGTTCCGGGAATAGATCCGTATGCAGCCTCTTGATCCCGCCGTATTCTGCCTGGCCGAGAGCGGGCTCGGCACGGCGACGAGGATCGCGCGAAAGACGGGCGGCCAGCTGCTGGTTCGAAGCGGAATGGCGAAAGCCGACGGCGCAAGCGTCATGCGCGACGTGCCGGCCGAGCTTCGAAGCCTGTTCCTGTCGGGGCGGCCCATCATCGGCGTATGCGCCGCCGGAATCCTGATTCGAGCGCTTGCGCCGGTCGTGCTGGAAAAGAAAAAGGAGCCGCCGGTCGTCAGCGTTTCCGAAAACGGCAATTGCGTCGTTCCGCTGCTCGGGGGGCATCGAGGCGGCAATCGCCTGGCGCGGGACCTAGCGGACCTGCTTGGCGCAGTCGCCGCAATTACGACGGCGAGCGACCTGGCGTTCGGCATTGCGCTCGACGACCCTCCCGAGGGCTGGCGGCTGGAAAATCCGGAGAATTGCAAACGGGCGGCAGCCGCTCTGCTCGCCGGGAAGCCCGCGCGCGTTAGCGGCGGGGCCGAATGGCTGGCTCCTCTTCGAAATCGCCCGCGGACGGAATTTCTGGAGTCCGGGGAGCCGGGGTCGCCTGTCGTTTTGCTTGCGGAAGGGGCCGAGCCGCTGGTCTACAGGCGAACGGACTACTTTCTCGGCGCGGGATGCTCGCGCGGCTGCGAGCCGGACCAGTTGATCGGCCTCGCGCGGCGCGCAATGGCCGACGCGGGAATTTCGCCGTTCGAAATCGCGGCTGTTTGCACTATCGACTTGAAGGAGGACGAGCTTGCGATACACGCTCTTGCCGAAAATTTGGACGTGCCGACTCGATTCTATGCCGCTAGCCGGCTGGAATCCGAAACGCCGCGCCTGCCTAGCCCTTCGGAAACCGTATTCGCGGCGGTAGGCTGCCACGGCGTATGCGAGGCGGCGGCGCTTGCGGCCGCCGGGACCGACGGCCGGCTGGAAGTGGCGAAACTAAAAACGTCGGATGCGACCTGCGCGATCGCTCGACGCGGTTCGGATTCCGGAGACCCGGGACGCGGTCGAGGGCGGCTGGCTATTGTCGGAATCGGGCCGGGCAAGGCGGATTGGAGAACTCCCGAGGCATCCCGCCTGATCGCGGAGTCCGACGAGCTGGTCGGGTACGGCGCCTATCTTGACTTGCTGGGTCCTTTGGCGGCCGGAAAAACCTTGAAGCCTTTTCCGATCGGGCACGAAACGGAACGGTGCGGCTATGCTTTGGGAAAGGCGGCCGACGGGTCGAAGGTCGCCCTCGTCTGCTCCGGCGATCCGGGTATTTACGCCATGGCTTCGCTAGTTATGGAAATGCTCGATTCCGCCGATTCAAGCGGCTGTCCAGCAACGGCGAACAGGGCCGAAATCGTCGTCGCCCCCGGAATATCCGCGATGCAGGCGGCGGCGGCGAAAGGCGGCTCCCTGCTCGGCCACGATTTTTGCGCGATTTCGCTTTCCGACCTCATGACGCCTCGCGATGTTATTAGGTCCCGAGTCGAGGCGGCGGCAAAAGGCGATTTCGTCGTGGCATTCTACAATCCGCAGTCGCAGCGGCGACGCGATCTTCTCGGTGAAGCGGTCGCGACGCTTAGGCGATGGCGCCCGCCGGACACTCCGGTGCTCATCGCCCGCAATCTCGGCCGCGACGGCGAATTCCTGGAAGCCGGAACATTGGATGCGCTGGAAAGAAGCGGAATCGACATGTCGACAATCGTTCTCGTCGGCAATTCCGCGTCGCGGGCGCGCTTTGGAAGCGGAGCCGGCAACGGCGTGGACGGCCGGCATCTCTACACTCCCCGCGGCTATGGCCGCAGCAAGCCCGATGGAAAGCGGCCATGACGGTATATTTTATTGGCGCCGGACCCGGCGACCCTGAACTCATTACCGTCAAGGGCAGGCGCCTAATCGAATCGTGCGGAGTCTGCCTCTACGCAGGCTCCCTCGTGCCGGAAGCCGTGATCGCCTGCGCCCCGGCGGATGCAATGGTCACCGACACGGCAAGCTTGCATCTTGACGAGATCATCTCGATTATCTCCGCAGCTCACGAGAGCGGGCGGCATGTGGCTCGCGTGCATTCCGGAGATCCTTCGATCTACGGGGCCATAGGAGAGCAGATCAACAGGCTCGACGCGCTCGGCATCCCGTATGAAATCGTTCCGGGCGTTCCGGCCTTCGCGGCCGCCGCGGCCGCGATGGGCCAGGAGCTGACCATGCCCGAATTCGCGCAGACGATAATTCTAACGCGCACGTCCATGAAGTCGACCGCGATGCCCGTCGGCGAAGATCTGGACTCGCTCGGAGCGACCGGCGCGCTATTGGCAATACACCTTTCGGTCCGAAATTCGCGCGAGATACAGCGCCGTCTCATTCCTCTTTACGGCGCGGACTGCCCGGCCGTGATCGCCTATCGAATCGGCTGGCCAGAACAGGAGATAATTCGCACCGACTTGCTAAGCCTCGTCGACGAAATCAGAGGGAAAAAAATTACGCGCTCGGCGCTGATATTCGTCGGCCGCAGCCTCCGGGGGCAGGATGTCAAGGAAAGCGCGCTTTACGATCCCGCCCGGCCGCATTTGCTTAGGCCATTCGCCGGACGAGAAAAAAAGCCTACCCGCCGGGCGCGCAGATAAGATGGGCAAACGAACCGCTCACGCGGCCTGCGACGTGTCCGATGCCGCCCAGATCCTCGCCGAAGGAATCGCTGGCTGAAAACAAGCTCGGGGCGGAACCGGTCGCGGATATGCGCGCGTAGTGGAATTCATGGCCTTTGAATGATCCTTTGAACGGCGCTTCGGGTTCGGCAACCAGGTCGCGGTAGCCGAGGCAGAGCCGGCGATCGCGGAATGTCGTTTCAACCGGCAGCAATCCCAGCATGGCGTGCCTCGCGCCGCAAGCGTCTTCGAGACCGTCGCCCAGCACCATGTAGCCGCCGCATTCGCCGTAGACGACCGCGCCCTTTTCGACGGAAGCGCGCATGCCCGCCCTGAATCTTCGGCATGAGGCCAGGCGGCCCGCATGGAGCTCGGGATAGCCGCCCGGAAGGAAAACCGAGTCGCAGCCCTCGCAGGGACCCGAATCCGCCAGAGGAGAAAAAAAGCGAAGCTCGGCGCCGGCTCTTCGCCATCCGTCGACAAGATGGCTGTACGCAAAGACGAACGCTTCGTCGCAAGCCACCGCGATTCGCTGTCCCAGCGGCGGGATGCCGAAATCCTGGCGAATTCCTCCATTTAGAATCGGAACTTCAGCCGCCGCCGCCACCTTGGCCAAATCGACATTTCGCTCGACCGCGGCGGCGGCGGCGGACAAGAAGCTTTCAATTCCCTCGTGCTCCCCGGCCGGCACGAGGCCAAGATGCCTGGACGGCAATTCGAGCTCGCCGTCCCTGGGCACCGCTCCGAAAACCGTCACCCCGCTCGCCTCGAGCGAACTTCGAACCATCGCCTCGTGCCGAACGGAACCGACTCTGTTCAGAATCACCCCGGCAAGTTCGATTTCGGGCTTGAGCGCTCGCAGGCCGACCGGCGCGAGCGCACTGGAATGCGACTGCCCCCTGACATCGACGACCATGATCAGCGGCAATCCGAGAAGGGATGCAAGGTGCGCCGTACTTCCCGAGCCATCCTTCCCGGCTCCGTCGAGAACGCCCATGGCCCCTTCGACGACAAGAATCCGATTCTCCGAATCGTCCGCGGCCGACGCGACCAGGCTTCGAACGAGCGGCGCGTCCATAGCCCAGGGATCCAGATTGAACGAAGGCGACCCGCAGGCAAGAGCGTGATACTGGGGATCGATATAATCTGGACCGCATTTTGCCGGAACGACGCGCATCTTCCGATTCGAAAGGGCTCGCATGATTCCGAGAGAAAGAACTGTTTTGCCCGCTCCCGTCGAGGGCGCGGTAATTGCCAGGCCTCGAATCACCGAGCTAGCCGCGCGATTTCGGTCGCGGAGGCCGCTGCGGGCAAGTCCGCCTCCGGGGCGTTTTCCGAATGCGGCAGCCACTCGATTGCATGCCTGATCGGAACATTGCGGCCTACGCAGATTATGGATGGCGGCTTGATTCCCGATTCGTCCATATCGTCGGCTGCGCGGTAAAGCTTCGTTTCGAGAACGGCTTGATTCGGGGTCGTTGCCTGGCTCACAACGGCGACGGGTTCGTTTGGATCGCGCCCCGAGGCCAGAAATATTTCGGCGATCGATCTGAACCATCTCGATGCCATGTAGAGCACTATGACTTGCGACCCCCTGGAAAGAGCTTTCCAATCGACCGCATTCGCTCCGGCGCCGTCCGTGTCATGGCCCGTTACCAAGGTTACCGAATGATTGACGTCGCGGTGCGTCAACGGAATTCCCGCATACGCCAGGCCGCCGATGCCGGCCGTTATCCCCGGCGTTATTCGAACCGGAACGCCGGCGCGGGTCAGCATTATCGCTTCCTCGCCGCCTCGCGCGAACGTGAACGGGTCGCCGCCCTTGAGCCGCAGCACTCTCGCGCCGCTTTTGGCGAGTTCGATAAGCCGAAAGGTTATGCTCCTTTGCTCCGGCGAAGGCCGGCCTCCGCGCTTGCCGGCGAATTCCAGCTTCGTGCCCGGCGAGCACCATTCAAGTATCGCGGGATTGGCCAATGCATCGTAGACGACATGATCCGCGCGCCTCAATGCATTCAATCCGTGCAGAGTCATAAGACCGGGGTCGCCCGGGCCCGCCCCCACCAGCCAGACGAGCCCCGGCGGGAAATCGGGCCAGTTTCCGCGCGGCAGAAATTCGGCCTCCCGCGGCAGCGGACTTCGATTGGATCGTATCTGATTCATTGCAACCGGATCATTAATCGCACCGAAGCCGATTTTCGAGCAAAATCAATGCATTTTGGCAATCGCGCAGGACGAGATTACCATATATGATCGCGACCATGGCCGAAAAACGATCTCCCGACCTAAAATTCGGTTTTACAACAGGGGCGTGCGCGACGGCGGCGACGGCCGCGGCATGCCGGGCTCTTTTGACCGGCAAGTGGACCGATCCGGTGCGAATCGAATTGCCCAGGGGCCAGACGCCCCGGTTTCCTCTCGAGTTCAAGGCGCTAGGCTCGTCCTGGGCGGAGGCGGCCGTTCGCAAGGATGCCGGCGACGATCCGGACGTTACGCATGGCTGCATTGTAGCGTCGACGGTTCGACCGCTCCCGAGCGGGTCGGGAATCGTCTTTTTGGCGGGCGAAGGGGTCGGCACGGTATCCATGCCGGGACTGCCGATCGAGCCCGGGCAGCCGGCGATCAACCCGGTGCCTCGGCAAATGATGGCGGCCGCGATACGCGACATCGCGCGATCCTGCGGCGAGCCGGAAGATTTCAGCGTGGAAATTTCAATCCCCGGAGGCAGGGAGCTTGCGCTGCAAACCTGGAACCCGCGGCTGGGAATTGTCGGCGGGCTATCGATTCTCGGCACGACGGGAATCGTTCGCCCTTTTTCATGCTCCGCCTGGATCGCGTCGATTCACAGGGGCATCGACGTGGCCAGGGCCGCCGGCGCGACGCATGTCGCGGCGGCCACCGGATCGACTTCGGAATCGGTTGCCCAGAACTTCTACGGGCTGCCGGATTTCGCGATGCTCGATATGGGGGATTTCGCCGGCGGATTGCTTAAATATCTGCGGCGCCACCCTATTCCGATGCTCACCATTAGCGGAGGCTTCGGAAAACTCGCCAAACTGGCGCAGGGCGCCGCGGATCTCCACTCTTCCCGTTCAAGGATCGATTTTGCGCTCCTTGCCAAGCGAGCGGCGATCGCCGGTTCCGGCGAGTCCGTTTCCAAGGCCGTCGCGCAGGCGAATTCCGCCATGCAAGCTCTGGCCATCGCCGGGCCGGGGCTTGCCGAAGAAGTAGCCAAGGCGGCGCGCGCGGAGGCGGAAGCTCTGCTTTCCGGAGCCGAGGTCGCGGTCGAAATCATGGTTGTGGACCGCTTCGGCAATATCGCCGCGCGCAGCAGCCGAATCCGCTTTCCGAAATAATTCCGAAAATGGCATCCAAAGGACAAAGGAAGATTATGGTTCTTGCGGGAACAGCCGATGCGAGGGAACTCTGCGGGCGGCTTTCCCGGATGAAGGAAGTCGAGGCCGTCGCCTCTCTTGCCGGTGCGACGTCCGCCCCGGCCCGCTACGAGGTTCCGGTTCGCGCCGGCGGCTTCGGCGGCGCGGACGGCCTGGCGGACGAACTGCGGCGAGGCGGCTACACGCATCTTGTCGATGCAACCCATCCGTTCGCGTTGCGCATAACGGCCAATGCGCGCTCCGCGGCAGCGCTCGCGGGGGCTCGGCGGGCTCGCCTGGAAAGGCCGTCCTGGCTCAACGGGCGCGACGGCGCCTGGAAATCCTTTCCGGATTTGCCGTCCGCCATCAAGGCGCTGCCCGGCGGGTCGCGCGTTTTCGCGACCATCGGTTCGGGAATATTCCGGTCGCCCGAGCGCGCGTTCCTGGAAATTCGAAACGACTGCCGATTCATTGTCCGCGTCGCCGAACCCGTCGACGACAAGGCGCTGCCCGGCAATTGCCGCGCCGTCGCGGCGCGTCCGGCGGGCGACCCGGAAAAGGAACTGGCCGCGCTTGAAAAATACGCCGCGACTTGCCTGCTTTGCAGAAACTCCGGCGGGCGCGCAGGGCTTTCAAAGCTGCGCGCCGCCGCGCGAATCGGGATTCCGGTACACATGGTCGAACGCCCTGCCGAGGCGAACGCGACCGAATGCGGGGATGTTTTCGTGACCGCCCGGGAGGTAGAACGATGGATTATGCGCGACCCGACCGCATGAAATCCCGCGATGCCGCGCGACCGCCGGGCCAAATTCCGCTTTCCGCGAATTCGCAATTGCGTCGGAACGAGAACCCTTCCTTCAAAAAGGCCCGCGCTCCAAATCGGGACCGGCGGAGTTCTTAGCGCCTGACCGGCGCGAACCGGGGACTCCGCGCTCGCAGTCCATTGTCGCCGGCTATTTCGTTCGGCGCTTCGGAATACCGCGCCGAACGCCCGATAATCGATGCCGCGAAGCGGCGGCAAACCGAAAAAGTCAATGACGCGCAATTGAATTCCGAGTCGGGATGGGGCATTGAGCGAAAGGCAAACGGAAACAGGCGCGAGCCATTTGCATTCCCCTACCAATTCTTGACGCAAAGGCGGACACAGCATGGCCCAGAAAATACCCGCGACAATCGTTACGGGATTCCTTGGATCCGGTAAAACGACCTTGATCAGCCACTTGATGAAAAACGCCGGAGGACGGCGCATCGCGCTGGTCGTCAATGAATTCGGCGATCTCGGCGTCGACGGCGAGATTATGCGCGGCTGCGGGATCGAAGACTGCGCCGAAGGCGATATCATCGAGCTCTCGAACGGATGCATCTGCTGCACGGTCGCCGAAGACTTCATTCCGACGATGCAATTGCTTCTCGACCGGAAGGAGCTTCCCGACAATATAGTCATCGAAACTTCGGGACTCGCGCTGCCTCAGCCTCTTGTTCGCGCCTTCGGCTGGCCGGACATTCGAAATCGCTTGACCGTCGATGCCGTTATCGCCGTTGTCGACGGCGAGGTCGCCGCGGAGAAGCACCGCGACGACTTGAGAATTAGCGCCGGAAATTACGGCATGAAAAGCGCGCGAAAGGTAAACGGCAGCTTTTCGGCGGGCAAGTATTTGAGCGAAGGATTGGAGCTAGCCCCGGATCATAAGCGTCCGCTGGAAGAATTGTTCGAAGATCAGCTGAACTGCGCCGACATGGTCGTCCTTAGTAAATCGGACCTGATTACGGAAGGCGAACGCATAAAGGTCGTGGAGGAGCTTGCCGCCAAGGCTCGCAAGGGCGTGCGCATATTGCCGGCAGTCAACGGCGCGCTGGATCCCGACGTTCTGCTGGGATTCGGTTTGGAGGCGGAATCCGATGCCGGCACCCGAAGGGAGATCCATCACGTTCATGCGGACGGAGACGAACATGGCGAACACGACGAATTCGAATCCTTCGTCGTCGATTTGCCGCCGATTCGCGACGTTGCCGAATTGGTTCGGGCCATAGAGGAAGCAATGGCGGAATTCACCCTGCTGCGGGTCAAGGGATTCGCGTCCATAGCGAATAGGTCTATGCGGCTGGTCGTGCAGGCCGTGGGGGCCAACGTGGAAAAATATTACGACAGGCCGTTCGAAACCGGCGAGCCGCGCGAAACCAAGCTGGTCGTAATCGGCTACAGCAACCTGGACAGGGAGGAAATTTCGCGGCGCCTGCGCGAAGCCGCCGAGTGATCGCATGCACCTGCTCGCCGCGCAAGCGGGAACGATTGCCGACGGAACTGAGCCGGTCGACCCGGAGCAGGCGCCTGCGGACGTAGTTTTTCTTTCGGCCGCGGATACCGATCTCGCCGCTTTGTCCGCGGCGAATTCCGCCGCGGGCAACCCGCCGGAATTCTTGAGGCTGGCGAATCTATCCTGGCTCTCGCATCCTTTTTCGACGGACCTGTACGTCGACAAGACGGCGAGCGGAGCGAAGCTCGTCGTGGCGAGGGCGCTGGGCGGAATGTCGTACTGGCGATACGCCATGGAGCAATTCTCAAGCAGGCTGCCGGAAAACGGAACCATGTTCGCGGCGCTGCCGGGCGACGACCGTCCCGACGAAGAACTCTTCGGAATTTCCACGATTTCCAGGCAGGACTGGGCGCAGCTGGCCGGCTACTGCGCCGAAGGCGGTCCCGGCAACGCATCCGATTTCCTGTCGTTTTGCCGCCATCTCGTATACGGCTCGCAAAGGCCGCCGCCTCCAACCCCCCTTCTTCGGGCGGGTCTGTACTGGCCCGGGCGCAAAATTTCCGGAATGACCGATTTGCGCCGGCAATGGTCGCGGGACGCGCCGGTAGCCGCTGTCGTTTTCTATCGGGCATTGCTGCAGGGAATCGGCCTGGAGCCAATAGACGCACTGGTGCGCCGCCTTGTCGACCGCGGCTTGAATCCGATGCCGATCTTTGTCGCTTCCCTAAAGGATCCTCTTTCGGCCGCCACGATTGAATCCATTTTCTCGGAGGCGGAGCCCTCGGTCGTCGTCAACTGCACCAGTTTCGCCGTCGGCTCTCCCGAAGGCGGGGAGTTCGGCACGCCCAGAAAGCGCACGCCGCTGGATGCGCCGGGCAAGCCGGTTCTCCAGGCTATTCTATGCTCCTGCGGCGAAGAGCAGTGGCTGGCAAGCGATTCGGGCCTTCCCGCCAGGGATATCGCCATGAATGTCGCGCTGCCGGAGGTCGACGGCCGCCTTATGTCGCGGACGATAAGCTTCAAGGCCGAAGCGAAACTGGATGCGGCCACGCAGTGTCCGATCGCCGGCTACAAGCCTCGCGCGGACAGAGTCGATTTTGTCGCCGACCAGGCCCGATCGTGGACTCGACTGGCGAATATCCCTCGCTGCAAACGAAAAACCGCGATTATATTGGCGAACTATCCCAACAAGGACGGAAGGCTTGCCAACGGCGTCGGGCTAGACACGCCGGCATCGACAGCCTTCCTGATTTCCGCTCTTGCGAGGGCGGGCTACGACGCGGAAGGCGCGCCAACCGAGTCGCGCGAATTAATGGATGTGCTGACATCCGGGCCGACCAACTGGCTGCCCGACAGATTTAAGCGAGCCGGCGGCGCGCGCCTGCCGCTAGGCGCATACCATTCGGAATTCAACGCGCTTCCGGTTCAAACCCGGGACTCCATCGTCGGCCGATGGGGATCGCCGGAATCGGATCCGTTCTGCGAAAACGGCGAATTCTCGCTTGCGATCCATGCATTCGGAAATGTCGCTGTCGGCATTCAGCCTGCGAGAGGCTACAATATCGACCCGATTGAAGCCTATCACAGCCCGGACCTTCCGCCCCCCCATCACTACGCGGCGTTTTATTTCTGGCTACGGCGAAGCTTCCGAGCCGACGCATTCGTCCATATGGGAAAGCACGGCAATCTCGAATGGCTTCCAGGAAAGGCGGCAGGGCTGTCGGCCGCCTGCGCTTCGGAAGCGATTCTCGGCCCCGTTCCGAACATTTACCCGTTCATCGTTAACGATCCCGGAGAAGGAACCCAGGCGAAGCGTCGGTCGCAGGCGGTAATAATCGACCATTTGACGCCGCCTTTAACCAGGGCGGAAAGTTACGGCGAACTTCGCGATCTCGAGATTCTGGTCGACGAATACTATCAAGCCGCAGGCCTCGACGCGAAGCGCGTTAGGCGCCTGCAGGAAAAAATCCTGACCCTGACGGCCACGATGCGTCTGGATATCGACGCGGGCATCTCCCGCGACGACGACTCCGACAGCCGGCTCCGAAAGATCGATGCCTATTTGTGCGATATCAAGGAAAGTCAAATCCGCGACGGCCTGCATATATTCGGGCATTCGCCGACGGGAAGCCAGGAGCGGGATCTCGTGGTCGCTCTGGCGCGCCTTCCGCAAATGGCGGTCAAAACGAACATTCCCTCGCTGCACCGCGCGCTTTCTACCGATTTCGGACTTGGCGGGCGATTCGATCCGCTCGACTGCGATTTCGCCGAGGCCTGGTCGGGTCCTAAGCCGGCCCCGCTAGCCCGGGTGTCCGACGACCCTTGGAGAACCTCGGGCGATACCGTGGAAAGAATCGAGATATTCGCCGGGAAGCTTGTTGACGGCGAGGCTGAGCCGCCGGGTCACGAAGCCGCCAGCGCGATGAACTTCGTCGAGAAAATAATTCGGCCGGCGGTCGGCAGTTCCGGCCGGTCGGAGATCGACTCGATTCTTGCGGCTCTCGACGGAAAATACATTCAGCCGGGACCGTCGGGCGCGCCGACACGAGGCAGGCTGGATACTCTGCCGACCGGCCGGAACTTCTATTCCGTCGACAGCCGCGCCCTGCCGACGAGAACGGCCTGGGAACTTGGCTGGAAATCGGCCAATCTCCTGATCGAGCGCTTTGCGCAGGAAAACGGGGACTGGCCCCGGCGCATGGCGATCACCGCATGGGGCACGTCGAACATGCGCACGGGCGGAGACGACATTGCGCAAGCTCTCGCCTTGATTGGAGCCAGGCCGACTTGGGACGGAGCGAGCGGCCGCGTAACCGGTTTCGAAATCTTGCCGCACGACTCTCTCGGCCGGCCGAGAGTCGACATCACGCTGAGGATTTCGGGATTCTTCCGCGATGCCTTTCCCGCGCAGATCGACCTTGTCGCAAGCGCTACTCGAGCCGTCATGGAACTCGATGAACCCGAAAGCGTCAATCCCGCCGCCGCATCCTATCGCTCCGAACTGGAAGCCGCCGGCCCCGAGAATGCGGGCTTCAGGGTATTCGGTTCAATGCCGGGGGCCTACGGCGCGGGTCTGCAGGCGATGATCGACGAAAAACTATGGGGCGAACGCGAGGAACTCGGCAAGATCTACATCGATTGGGGCGGATACGCATACGGTATGGGCGCGGAAGGCGTCCAGGCCAGGGAAAAATTCGCGCGCCGCCTTTCTTCAGTCGAGGCGGTGGTGCAGAATCAGGACAACCGCGAGCACGATCTGCTCGATAGCGACGACTACTACCAGTTCGAAGGCGGCATGGCCGCGGCGGTCGAATCCCTGCGCGGCGAGCGGCCGGCGATATTCCACAACGACCATTCAAGGCCGGAGCGACCTGCGATACGAACATTGGAGGAGGAACTCGGCCGCGTGGTGCGCTCGCGGGCAGTGAATCCGAAATGGATAAAGGGAATCAAGCGGCACGGGTACAAGGGGGCGTTCGAGATCGCCGCGACAGTCGACTACCTTTTCGCATTCGCGGCGACGACGGGTGCGGCGAAATCGCACCACTTTGACCTCGTCTACGAAGCCTACCTGGTCGACGACGACACTAGGGACTTTATCGCGTCCTCCAATCCCGCGGCGCTGCGGGAAATCGCGGAGCGCCTGCTGGAGGCGGCGGACAGGAATCTATGGCAGCCAAGGCTCAATTCCGCGAAGGACTCCCTCTCAAGGCTTGCCGCCGCCAACCCGTCGAAAATTGAAGGAGCACATGATGCAGAATGATCTTGAACGCCACAAAACGAAGATGGCGAAGAAAAAAGCCGTGCGCGACAGAATAATGTCGACGAAAACCGAAGAAAGGGGGTTGATCATAGTTCACACCGGGCCCGGCAAAGGCAAGTCTTCGGCGGCTTTCGGCATGATATTCAGATGCATCGCGCATGAAATGCCCTGCGCGGTCGTTCAGTTCATCAAGGGCGGCATGAATACCGGCGAGCGGGATCTAATCCAAGAGAAGTTTTCGGACATTTGCCAGTTCCATACGATGGGCGAAGGATTTACCTGGGAAACGCAGGACCGAAGCCGCGATACGGAGATGGCTCAGGCCGCCTGGTCTCTTGGAAAGGACCTGATTCGAGACGAGAGCATCAGGATGGTCCTGCTCGACGAAATCAATATCGCGGTCCGCTACGGATACGTTGACATCGACGAAGTCGTTGCGTTTCTGAAAAGCGAAAAGCCGGATGCTTCGCATGTCGTGCTAACGGGCCGCAACGCGCACGCCGACCTGATCGAGCTGGCGGATCTCGTGACCAATATGGAATTGGTCAAGCACCCGTTCCGCTCCGGCGTAAAAGCGCAGGCCGGCATCGAATTCTAGCGGCGGCGGCGACTCCGAGCGAACCGAGATCGCCCATGGCGCGCGCCATTATGATCCAAGGCACGGGATCAAGCGTCGGAAAGTCCCTGATCGTTGCCGGGCTTTGCCGAGCTTTCGCCGCCAACGGGCTGGCCGTCAGGCCCTTCAAGCCGCAGAACATGTCCAACAACGCCGCCGCCGCGGACGACGGCGGCGAAATCGGGCGCGCGCAGGCGATGCAGGCTATGGCGTGCCGAGTCGATCCCGTCACCGACATGAACCCGGTACTGCTAAAGCCGGAAACCGATCAGAAGGCGCAGATCATTCTGAACGGGAGGCGGCTCTGCTCGGCCGGCGCAAGGGAATACCGGGATATGCGGCACAGGCTCCTGCCTGCGGTTCTCGAGAGTCTGCGCCGCCTGGCGGCGGATGCGGACCTAGTCATCGTTGAAGGAGCGGGAAGCCCGGCCGAAATAAACCTGAGGAAAAATGATATCGCCAACATGGGCTTCGCCCGCACTTCGGAAATTCCGGTAATACTATTGGGCGATATCGATCGAGGCGGCGTCATTGCGCAGATCGCCGGAACCAAGCTTGTACTTGGCAGCGGCGACGCCGCCGCGATCAAGGGATTCGCCGTCAACAAATTCCGAGGCGACAAGTCCCTGTTCGAAGACGGGTACAGGCAAATCGAAAAACTCACAGGGTGGCGCGGCCTCGGTATCGTTCCCTGGTTCGGCGAAGCGGGCTCCCTACCCTCGGAAGACGCGCTTGAAATCGAATCGGGGGGCGAGGGTCCCTTGAAGGTCGTCTGCCCCGTTCTGCCGCGCATCGCGAATTTCGACGATCTAGATCCGCTAAGGCTCGAGCCGGGCGTATCGCTGCAAATGCTTCGTGCAGGAGCGCCGATACCCGGCGATGCCGGGCTCGTTGTCTTGCCCGGAAGCAAGTCGACGAGAAGCGACCTGGCGGACTTGAGGCGCCAGGGATGGGACATCGACATTTTGGCGCACGCGCGCCGGGGCGGCCACGTTCTCGGAATTTGCGGCGGCTTCCAGATGCTCGGTCGAGAAATTTCCGATCCGGGCGGGATCGAAGGCGCTCCCGGAACCGACGCCGGCCTTTCTCTGCTCGATGTCGCAACAATCATGGACCCGGAAAAAAAGGTCGGGCGCGTTAGGGCGAAGTGCTCGGCGACATCGGCGCGGATGGAAGCCTACGAGATTCACATCGGGCGAACGACCGGACCGGATTGCGAACGCCCTCTGGCCCTTGTCGAGGATTCCGGGAGCTACCGCCCCGACGGGGCCATGTCGGCGAGCGAGCGAATTGCGGGAACGTATCTGCACGGGCTTTTTGCTTCGGACCAGTATCGCCGGGAGTTTCTCGCCAGAATTGGCGCACCGGCTTCAAATTTTGCGTACGGCGCTCGAATCGACGCGGTTCTGAACGCTCTAGCGAAGCACGTTTCCGAACATTTGAACTTGGAAGCGGTTTTCGAGCTTTCGCAGAAAGTGCGATAGCCGCGCACGCCCCGCAAACCCAGGGCTGCTCAAAAGTCCGCATAGCGAGCCGCACTCATCCCGAAGCCAAATTTAGGTCTGGCTTTTCAGAAGTCGCCGTGTTATTGATCCCACATGGAGATTCTGAGCGCATTTGACGGCGAGCCCGTGCCGGGCGAGGTCGCGGTTCGCCCGGTGAGCGGTGCCGGGGACCAGCGCCGCTGGGACGCGCTGGTCAGGGAGCATCATTATCTTCCGTTCCACAGCCTTTTCGGCAAATCGCTTCGGCACGTGGCGGTTTGGGGCGAGGTCTGGCTGGCCCTTCTCGGCTGGACGGCGGGCGCCTTCAAGGTCGGCGCGCGGGATGCCTGGATCGGCTGGTCGCCCGAGCAGCAGTTCTCACGCCTGCATCTGATTGCCGAAAACAGTCGGTTCGTGATGCTGACGGAGCGCGGCCAGGTTCCCAACCTGGCGTCCCGGATACTTGCCCTCAGCCTGCGCCGCCTGTCGAGCGACATGCGCGAGCTGCACGGCTTTTCGGTTCTTCTGGCCGAGACGTTCGTCGACCCGTCGCGTTTCGGAGGGATTTGCTACCGCGCTTCGAACTGGCGGCGGCTGGGCCTGACGAAGGGGTTTTCCCGGCTGCCGGGCGGCTCGGCGCGCTGGCGGCGGAACGGGCAGCCGAAGGAGATCAACATGCGAGAACTTGAAGCCGGAGCGCGGGAGAAGCTGCGCTGCGAGCAGGCGGCGCCCGAATGGCGGGCCGGTGCGAAGGGGGAGCCGATGCCGGTCGAGGAATTGCGCAGCCTGCACACCTATCTGCAGACCATCCCCGACTTTCGCAAGAAGCGCGGCCAGCGCTACGACATCGCCTGCTACTTGACGATCATGATCGTCGCCCGGCTGAGCGGCTACCGCGGCATTGCGGCCTTCGGCGAATACGCCGCCCGCCTGGACGACGAGCAACTCAGGGCCGTCGGCGGGTTCTGGAGTCCGACCCGGCAGCGCTTCACGGCCCCGGCAGCCTCGACCTTCCACTACGTTCTGTCCTCCATGCCGCCGGACACGCTGGAGACGGCTCTGCGCGATTGGATCGAGCAGTTCGGCGAGGGCCGGCGCGTCGGTCGTCCTCGACGGCAAGGACGTGCGCGGAGCCTCGAGGCATGTCGAGGGCGAACGGCGGATGATGGCGGCCGCCGTCGAGCACGGCAGCGGCCTGGTCCTCGGGCAGGTGCAGGTCGGCTCGAAAACCAACGAGATCCCGGCCGTGCGCCAGCTGTCGCAGAATCTCGACCTGAAGGGACGGGTGGTCACCCTCGATGCCCTGCACGCGCAGCAGGAGACCGCCCGCTGCCTGGTCGAGAGCTGCCGGGCCGACTACGTCGCTGCCTCGGTGAAGGACAACCAGCCGGCCATCCGCAAGAATCTCGAAGATCTAGACTGGGCCGGCGCGGGCTGGAGCGAGGACAAGTTCGACAAGGGGCACTGCCGCCTCGAAACGCGACGCTGCGCCGTCTTCGACCTCTCCGACCCGAAGTGGAGCGAGACGCGCAAGCTGAAAGGGCGCAAGCAGGCGTTCTGGATCGAAAGGGCCCGCCACGTTCGAAAAACCGGAAAGACAAGCCGCGAGACCGTCTTCGGACTGACCTCGCTCGGCGCCGACAAGGCCGGTCCCGACGCGATGCTGAGCCTTGTGAGAAATCACTGGCACATCGAGAACCGCCTGCACTACGCAACCGATTTCACCTACGATGAAGACCGCTGCCGCGCTCGGGTTCGCCACCTGCCGCGAAACTTGGCCTGCCTGAGCAACGCCGCCATTTCCATCATCCGGCTGAGGGGCGAGTTCAAATACCTTCCCGAAGCCAACCGCCACTACGCCGCGAAAACCCAGGACGCCCTCGACGCGGTGCTGAACGCCTCGCGCTGCTAACCTCTCCCGGCCGGCGACCGCAAAGCGGAACACGGCGGACGTGCCTTTCTTTGCCCGAAGCCGGCCTTCGCCGCCCAAATCCCTTTGGACTATTGCCTCCATTCGGCTCCCGCCGCCGAATTCTCCGAACGAACGCGCCGCCGGAGCCGCTCCGCTTCCACCGGATCGAAATTTCGACGGGCGCTGCAAATGCACCTCTGGCATTTGCAGGTCTGTTCGCTTCGACTTTTGACTAGGCCTGCCCCCAAACCGCTGCGCCGAAATCGAGCGAACGCAGCGGAGCGTTTTGCGCCCTTTGATTTTCCGGGGAGCGCGTCGGCTCGCGACCGCCGTTTCGAATTCGAGTGCGTCAATAGGCGCTCGGTCCTTCCGCCTAACCGGTGAAGCCAACAAAATGTCCGCGATCCAATAATCCGCAAACTGTCGATGGCGGAATTGAAGAGCGGGATTCCTGCAATCTCGCGCCTTATCCGAAACTTCGTCGCCGAGTTCTTCGTTTTGTGCCGCCGCCCGAATTCTTGGAAAGAATGCCGCAAATTTGACTTGCCACCCGGGGTCTTTTACCATGGTCGAAAGGAGGAGCAAAAATGATCAATTCGAGAATTGTTGCGCGTTCGCTGACGAATGCGTGTTCGCTTGCGGTGGTTTCAGCATTCTTCGCTGTGCCGGCGCTATCCGCGCCCGAAGGCACATTGGTAGTCGCGGTCAACCAGGAGCCGCAGGATCTCGCGGCTCAGGGCGCCTACAAGGAAATCAATGCGACCGGGCTTCGGAATGTAATGGAAACACTGATCGCGGTCGACCCGCAAACCGGCGGCTTGATACCGGTGCTCGCTACCGCATGGGAGCGCGTCGACGGGAACACCCTCCGGTTCACCATCCGCGAGGGCGTAACTTTCCACGACGGCAGCCCGATGACGGCCGAGGCCGTTGCGACTTCGATAAACTGGGTCTGGAGCCCGGAGAACGCCTTTACCATTCAGGAATATGCAGGTCCCGGAACGATAACGGCAAGCGCCATCGACGAATCAACAGTTGAAGTAACGTCCGATAAGGCGGATCCGCTGCTGGAATTCCGCATGACGCTCGGCGGTATTTCGTCGGCGGAGCAGCTTGCGAACAGCCCGGAAAAGCATTTCGACACCCCGGTCGGCACAGGGCCGTACAAATTCGTCGAATGGGCAAGAGGGCAATACTGGACTGCGGCCGTAAACGACAGCTGGTGGGGTCTCGAAGCCGATGACGCCTACGGGACTACCAAGCCCGATTTCGCGGAGCTTAGGTTTGTTTTCCGGTCGGAGGACGCGACGCGGGCGGCTATGGTGCAAAGCGGCGAAGCCCAGATCGCGATGTTTCCATCGGCGGCCGAATGCGAGCGCGCCGGCGAAGACGAAGGCTACAGCTGCGTAACCGGGCCATCGACGACCTATCTGTACGGTCGGCTGGACCATTCGCTGCACGCGGACCCGATTTTGGCGGACCCGCGAATCCGCGAAGCCGTTTTCCTGTCCCTCGATATCGAAGGCATCGCCGGCCTCTACGGAATGGCATCCGTTCCGCAGGGGCAGCTCGGCGCCCGGGGCACTATCGGATTCAATGACAATGTCGGCCCGTATGAATACGATCCGGAAAGAGCCATGGAGCTGCTATCCGCGGCGGAAGCCGACGGTCACGATCTGTCGGGATTGAGCATCGAGGTCGTCGGGAGGGACACGACGCCGCGGATCAAGCCGATCGTTGAAGCGATCGGCGCCATGCTCGGCAGCGTCGGCATTGGCAGCGAAATCCGTGTACAGACTCCGCAGGAATTCAATCCGCGAGTCAGAATTGCGGGATACGCCAACGAGCCCGGCCGGCAGATGATGCAGGTCCACGTCAAGCAGAATCCATCGGGCGACTACGGATTGCTGCTCCTGTCGAACTATGCCTGCCCGAATATCGACGATCCTACCGGGCCGTCGAGATCGTCGGTGTACTGCGACCCGGAATTCGACGGCGAGCTGTCCGAGGCCATGGCCAGCTTCGGCGACGAACGGGATCGGAGCATGCAGGAGCTGGTCAAGTACGTACACGACCGGCACTTGATCGTTCCGCTGGCGCTGCTCGATCGCGGCTATTTGGTTAAGGACGGCATCGACTTCGTATTCGGGACGGACCATCGAATCCAGGCCGTATACGTAAACAGGTCCGAGTAATTCTCAAAAAGACCGGCGGGCGCGCCCGATCGCGCGCCCGCCGCATTCAATTTGCATGCGGGGGTAGCATGTGGCCTATTTGATCAAGCGGACTGTCAACTCGGCCATTATTCTTCTACTTACCGTTAGCTTCGTTTTTTTCGCCGGCAGGCTGATCGGCGACCCGGCGCTCAACATGCTCGGCCCCGGCGCCAGCGACGTGGCTCTCGAAAATTTGCGCCGCGCCGCCGGGCTCAACGATCCGATCCTAATTCAGTACTTCCGGTACATCTTGAACCTGCTTAGCGGAGATTTCGGAATCAGCTACCGCTACGGGTTTTCCGTGCTGCCCTCCGAAAAATTATCCGAAATCGGCCAGCCGGTCATCGAAATCGTGCTTGAACGACTTCCGGCGACCTTCTTTCTCGCCGGCGCCTCGATGGGCTTCGCCGTACCGCTCGGCGTTATCATGGGCGTAACGGCCGCCGCCAACCCAAGGTCGATCGCGGATCGAATCGTAACCGTCATGTCGCTTGCCGGCGTGTCGATCGTGCAGTTCTGGCTCGGGCTGATGCTGATCGTCTTTTTCGCGGTTCATCTCGGGTGGCTTCCGACAGGCGGCTACGGGGAATGGTGGCACGTAATTCTGCCTGCCTTGACCCTGGCCGCCAGACCCATCGGGCGAATTGCCCAGGTTACGAGAAGCGCGGTACTGGAAGAGCTGGCGAAACCCTACATTATGACCGCGCGCGCAAAGGGCCTGCCGCCGACCAGAGTCGTATATCTCCATTCGCTGAGAAATGCCGCGATTCCGATCGTAACCATGATCGGCGACGAGCTGTCGGCGCTGCTAACCGGCGCGATCCTCGTGGAAAAGATATTCGCTTGGCCGGGAATAGGACTGCTCATCATCGACTCGCTGTCCCGCAGCGACCTGCCTCTTATCCAAGCATCGATCATCGTCGTCGCAGCACTGGTCGTCTGCGTGAATTTGCTGGTGGATATAGCGTACCGCCTGCTAAATCCGAGAATCCGCATCGGGAAGAAAGAGGCATGAGAGCAGGTTGAGCGAAGATCGATTTGACATGGACGAGACGCGAGATGCTCGCGATTTCAGGGTTACGCCCGGCGATTACTTCCGCGCGATTCTAAAGGACAAGGTCGCCCTCGCCGCGGCGGCGTTTCTCTTGATTCTGGTTGTCTTGACCCTTGGCGCGGAATTCTTCGCGCCGCATCGGCCGATGGGTCTCAATTTGAGAGACGGTCTGCTGCCGCCATTCAGCGTCGGGTCGAAAGGCGACTATTATTTGCTGGGTACCGACGAGCTGGGCAGAGATATCTTCAGCCGCTTGATTTTCGGCTCGCGAGTATCGATATCGGTCGGCTTGATCGGAGCCGGTCTTTCGTGCCTGCTCGGCGTCGCTCTCGGGCTGACCGCGGGCTATCGCGGCGGCCTGTACGAAGACATAGTCATGCGGCTTGTGGACGGCATGCTGTCGCTGCCGTCGCTACTAGTAGCGCTCTTCGTCCTATTCGTCCTGGGCGGAGGATTCGTTAATCTTATTCTTGTTTTCTCCATTCTTCATTGGATGGTGTTCGCCCGAATGGCCCGGGGCCTGGCGCTGGACGCGCGTACCGCAACGTACGTACTAGCGGCCAAGTCTCTCGGAACAACCGAACTGCGGATCGTATTCAATCACATCCTGCCGAACGTAGCCGCGCCGATCATAGTTCTTTTCACCCTCGAAATCGCCATCCTGATTCTTTCCGAAGCTTCGCTCAGCTTCCTAGGCTTCGGAGTCCAGCCCCCCGATCCTTCATGGGGCCTGATGATTGCCGATGGCCGCGAACATATCAGATCGGCGTGGTGGCTGGTCACGTTTCCAGGACTGGCGATATTCCTAACCGCGCTCAGCCTGAACCTGCTGGCCAACTGGGTCAGGGCCGTGACCGATCCTGTTCAGCGCTGGCGCTGGATAACTTCGAATTGACCCGCGGATGAACGAAGGCATCCTGGTAAGAGCCGACGGCCTCAAGGTCGAATTCCCGTCGAAAGCGGGTCCTGTCGTCGCTGTCGAAGATGTCAGCTTTCAAATCGGCAAGGGAGAAATCGTCTGCATCGTCGGCGAATCGGGGTCGGGAAAATCGGTTTCCTCGTACAGCCTCATGCAGCTGACCAAGTTTAGCGGCGGAAGGATTTCAAACGGCGAATTGACGTTTTATCGGCGCGACGGGACGGTCGTCGATTTGAGGCGGGCCGGCGAAGACCGAATGCGCAGGATTCGGGGCAATGAAATCGGCATGGTTTTCCAGGAGCCTATGACCGCATTGAATCCCGCCTATACGATTGGCTGGCAAATGGCCGAAGGCCTGCGCCTTCATATGGGGCTTACACGAAGGCAGGCCGACAAGAGATCTCTTGAAATGCTTCGCATGGTGCGGATCTCGGAGCCGGAAAAGCGCCTTAGGCAATACCCGCATGAGCTTTCCGGGGGCATGCGGCAGCGCGTGGTGATCGCGATGGCCTTGGCGTGCGAGCCGCATTTGCTAATCGCGGACGAGCCGACAACAGCGCTCGACGTAACGGTGCAGGCCGAAATTCTCGGGCTAATCGACCTTCTGCGAGAGGAAACCGGAGCCGCTATCCTGCTGATAACCCACGACATGGCGGTCGTTGCCCAGATGGCTGACCGGGTCGTCGTCATGCATCGCGGCAGAAAGGTCGAGGACGGACCGGTTCGGCAAATACTGCAGGAGCCGCGGCACGAATATACCAAGGCGCTGCTCGCCGCCGTACCGAAGCTCGGCGACATGTCGAAGAGACCCGGGCCGGAGCCGATGAAAATCATCGGCGGCTATGAATGCGCGCCTGCGAAACCGCTGGTCGCCGGCGATAGCCGGCTTCTGACAGTCGGCAATCTTGTAAAGAGATTTCCGATTCGCGGCGGAATATTCGGAAGAACGACGGCGAACGTGCACGCTGTCGAGGATATCTCGTTTACTGTAAGCGAGAATGAAACGCTGGCGCTCGTAGGCGAATCCGGCAGCGGGAAGTCGGTAACGGGCCGTGCGGTTCTACGTCTGGAGGAACCCGATTCCGGAACGGTGCATTTCCAGGGCCGGGATGTTCTATCGCTTCATCCATCGGACATGCGGGATTTGCGCCGCAACATGCAAATGGTTTTCCAGGATCCCTACGGCTCCTTGAATCCGCAAAAGCGCCTCTGCGACCAGGTTGCCGAACCAATTCGAAACTTCCGGCTCGACGAAGGCAGCGCGCTGGACGATCGGGTCGCAACCCTCTTCGACCGCGTTCATCTGCCGCGCAGCTTTTTGCGCCGCTACCCAGCCGAATTGTCGGGCGGCCAAAGGCAAAGGGTCGCCATCGCCCGGGCGCTGGCGCCGAATCCGAAATTCATCGTCGCCGACGAAGCCGTTTCGGCTCTGGACGTTTCCGTTCAGGCGCAAGTGCTGAACTTAATGATGGAACTCCAAGCGGACCTCGGAATTTCCTATTTGTTCATCAGCCACGACATGGCGGTCGTCGAGCGCATATCCCACAGGGTCGCGGTAATGTATTCGGGGCGAATCGTCGAAACCGGCTCCAGACGGGATGTTTTCGAAAACCCTCGGCACGACTACACCAAGGCATTGCTGGCGGCCGTGCCGACGCTCGACCCCGATTCCAGCATCCGGGATAGGGTCAAGCCGATTTCGCCGCCGGCCTCTCCGATTCATCCTGCCGGATACGAACCCGCGCCGCCCGAATACAGGGAGATTTCGAGCGGCCACTTCGTGCTGCGGAATGCGAGCTGGTAGCGCGTCGACCGGCAAGGCGGAGCGACTTTGCCGGCGATGGAATTGACGATTCGACTCCGTCGATCCGACCCGGGGGCCAAGGCCGAATTCATCCCGGGTCGCGGCGCTTAATCTATTCTGACCGCGGCTCCGGAAGTATACTCGATCGTCGAATAGCCCGCCCGGTCCAGCAGATAGTCCGCCCCGACCGCTATTGCCGTCGTCGCCAGGAATGCAATTAGCATGGCTCTCATTTTAATTCTCCATGGAAGCCGCCGCCCGCAGGTATTCGATCAAGTCGATTCGATCCTGCGGCTTGGCAATCCTCTGCATCGGCATTTTGGATCCGGGAATGAAATGGTCCGGACCGAGGTCGAAGAGCTTGTCAATAGTATCGGCATTCCAAACTATATCCGATTGCTTGAGGGATGGCGAGAACCTGTAGCCCTCGAGTTCGCCCGCTCGGCGCCCGAATATTCTGTGCAGCGTCGGTCCGGCGCGCCGCCGGCCGTCGGGACTGAGCGTATGGCAAATCGAGCACTTTCGGTGAAACTGCCTTTCTCCGTTGCTCATTTCGCTCGGCTTCCTCAGAAACGAAAATTGTTCCCTCGACATTCTTTCCCTGCTCAGTTGCGCGTCCACGGGCCAGGAATACACCGAATCGTCCAATCCGCCAGCATGTATATTCGAGCCGTCGGCTGAAAACCTGAGCGCCCAGACCGGCCCGCGCAGAGATGCGCGAAATTCTCTTATTAGTCGCCATTCGACGGTGTCGAAAATCCTAATGTTGCCTTCTATGTCGCCTGCGGCCAGCCTTTCGGACTCCCGGTCTACCGCCAGCGCGAGGATCGGACGGCTGCCTTTCGTAAAGTCCTTGACGAGCGAGCCGCCTTCCGTCTCCACAATTCGCAAGGCTCCGTCGACCGCGCCGTAGGCCAGCCAGCCGCTTTCGAAATCGGCCGCCAGAGCATTGACGGCGAATCCGTGCTTGAGAAGCGTTTGCACCTGCGCGCCGTCGGAAACGCGCCAGACCCGAATTGTTCCATCCGCAGATGCGGAAAAAAGCTCTCCTCCGCCGTCGGAAAAAAGCACATCGTTGACGCTGCCGCGGTGCCCGGACAGAAATTTCGGCTCGCCTTCGCCTGCGGGCCAGATTCCGATAGTACGGTCCCAGCTCGCCGACGCGATGCGGCTTCCGTCGGGCGAAACGGCGACGGACCTGATCTTGCCCCTATGTCCCGGAAGCCGCCGGGACGCGCCGGATTCCAGATCCCACAAATACATGTCGAAATCGTCGCCCGCCGAAATCGCGGTCTCGTCGCTGACGAACTTGACGGAATTGATCGCAGCCCGGTGAGCTTCGAGCCATGTCGGCTCGCCGTCCCTCCATAGGCCCAGCGAATAGTCGAAGCTGCCCGTCAGAATAGACTTTCCGTCGGGCGAGACGTCGATCGCCGAAATGGGGCCCCCGTGCCCTTTAAGCGTGAAGAATTCTCCGGCTCCGGCTAGAGACGGGAAGATAAGGAAGCTTGCGAGAATCGCCCGCAGCGGCATGTCACTCGGCGGGTTCCGGGGATTGCTCGGAATTCTGCTTCGATTTCGTCTGAATCTCTTTGTACCAGAGCGAATGATGCTCCTTGGCCCACTGGCTTTCGACCTTGCCCGTTCCCATGGCGTCGAAGGCGCCTTCCATTCCGATCGAGCCGAGATAGATGTGCGCGATAACCAGAGCGATCATAAGAAATGCTATGATCGAATGCCAAAGCTGAGCGAATTGCATTTCCTCATGAGGAGACAGAGCTTCCGGATACGGCTCCATGTTCAGCAGGCCCGGAATGCCGAGCGCGTTCATTTTCTCGAACGTCGCCGCGAACATCGGCATTTCGAACGGAAAGAGGAGCGAAAGCCCGGAAGCGGAAACCGATGCGCCGAGAATAATCACGGCCCAGAATACGATTTTTTGGCCGGCGTTGAATTTTCGCGCCGGAGGATGGGTGCCTTTCGTAAACAGGCCTCCTCCCTTGGCAAGCCAGATCAGATCCGCGCGGTTCGGAATGTTGTGAATTACCCAGCAAACGAACACCAGCACCAGGGCCGCCATGAACGCCCAGCTGACATTGTTGTGGATCCATTTCGAACCCAGGGCAACGACGGAAAACGCATCCTTGCCCATGATTGGGATAAACGCCACCCGTCCGAAAAGCGTGATAAGTCCGGTAATGCCCAAAAGGATGAATGAACCGGCGAGCAGCCAGTGGCCGAAGCGCTCGATCGCGTTGAATCGCACGAACAGCTCCCCGGTCTTCTCGCCTTCGACGCGTATTCGCCCGCGCAGAAGGAAAAAGACGCCGATCAGAGCAATTACGCCCAGAAGCAAATAGCCGCCGTAGATTCTAAGCGGCCCGGCGCGCAGCTGAAGCCACCGCATGCCCCCGTCCTGGACCAGGAGAGTCGATCCCGGCGTTCCCGAGCTTGCCGTTACATCCGCGCTGCCGTAGCGCAGAGCCCTCCAGATTTCCGGATCCGATACCCCGCCCATCGTTCCGAGCAGATTGGTGATGTCCGCGCCTGCGCCGGGATCGCCGATATCTCCTCGACGGAATTCGTCGTCGATGATTTCGCCTCGCTGCCGAGCGAGGATGTCGTCCAGAGTCTGCGCCCCGCCGGTGGAAGCTCGCTCGCCCTGGCCGGACTGCGCGTTTGCTATGGAGACGGCGCCGAACGCCGTGAAAGTCAGAATAGATAGGAAAATTGCGAAAGCGCGCATGGAGGACATTGTAGCACCTATTGCGTAGACCAGTCTGCCGTCCTGCCGCAGACGCGCAAGTCTTGAGAAAACATTGAAAACCGGAGCGGAGCGGCGCTGCGCCGCTCCGTCCAAAAATTCAGCTGGGCCTATCAGCTTGCCTTCTGACCGTAGGCGGTGCCCCAGCCCCATGCGCCGGTGCCGAAGCCTCGAGCTACGACGCGTTCGCGGAAGATCGTGGAAACCACATCCCCGTCGCCGGCCAGGAGCGCCTTGGTCGCGCACATTTCAGCGCAGATCGGCAGTTTGCCTTCGGCAATGCGGTTTCGACCGTATTTGGAGAATTCCGCATTCGAGAACGTCTCCTCGGGGCCGCCGGCGCAGAACGTGCACTTGTCCATCTTGCCGCGCGATCCGAAGTTCCCGGCTTGCGGGAATTGCGGCGCGCCGAAAGGACACGCGTAGAAGCAGTAACCGCAGCCGATGCAGAGATCCTTGGAATGGAGAACCACCCCGTCGTCGGTCTGGTAGAAGCAGTCCACCGGGCAAACGGCCATGCAGGGCGCGTCTGAGCAGTGCATGCAGGCGACCGAAATCGAGCGCTCGCCGGGGCTACCGTCGTTGATCGTCACCACGCGGCGGCGGTTGATGCCCCAGGGCACCTCGTTCTCGTTCTTGCAAGCGGTTACGCAGGCGTTGCATTCGATGCAGCGCTCGGCATCGCAAAGGAACTTAGCTCTTGCCATTTCCTGTCTCCTTAAGCTGCCCAGATTTTGCAGAGAGTCGTCTTCGTCTCCTGCATCTGGGTAACCGAGTCATAGCCGTAAGTCTGAGCAGTATTGCTAGATTCGCCCAGAACGTAGGGATCCGCGCCTGCCGGGTACTTGTGCCTTAGGTCCACGCCTTCCAAGTGCCCTCCGAAGTGGAAGGGCATAAACACAACGCCGGCGCCAACCCGTTCGGTAACCATAGCCATTACCTTGACCTTGGCTCCTTCGGGGCCTTCGACCCAGATCTGCTCTCCGTTGCGAATGCCGTGGTTGTTGGCATCGCGCGGATTGACTTCCGCGAACATGTCCTGCTGAAGCTCGGCCAGCCACGGATTCGATCGACTCTCGTCTCCGCCGCCCTCGTATTCAACCAAGCGACCGGATGTCAGGATTAATGGATAATCCTTCGAGAAGTCGTTTTTCTGAATCGAAGCATACATGGTCGGAAGGCGGTAGAACTTCCTGTCCTCGTAGGTCGGGTAGTCCGCCACCAGATCGCGACGCGGCGTGTAGAGAGGCTCGCGGTGGATCGGAACAGGATCCGGGAAGTTCCAGACGACGGCTCGAGCCTTCGCGTTGCCGAACGGCGCGCACTCATGCTTAATCGCGACGCGCTGGATGCCGCCCGAAAGGTCGGTCTTCCAATTCGTCTTCGCGCCTGCGATTCCGTCTATGACCGCGCGCTCGGCATCGGTAAGGTCGCCGTCCCATCCGAGATCCATCAGCATCTGCATCGTGAATTCCGGATATCCGTCCTGGATTTCGGACCCCGCGCTGTAGACGCCTTCCGCAAGCAAGTTCTCGCCATCCCTTTCAACTCCGAAGCGAGCCCTGAAGGTCAATCCGCCCGCGGAGACCGGCTTCGACATGTCGTAGAGATTCGGCGTTCCCGGATGGCCCATCTCGGCGGTGCCCCAGCAGGGCCACGGCATGCCGTAGTAATCGCCGTCCGCAGCTCCGCCGACAGCCAGCAGCGTCGTCTTGTCGAACGTATGCTGATTGGCCATGTGCAGCTTGAGCCTTTCGGGAGACTGACCGGTGTAGCCGATGGTCCACATGCCGCGGTTGAGTTCGCGCGTGACATCTTCGTTGACCGGCTGATCGCCGTTAAGCTCGATATTGCGGAAGAACCTGTCGGCCCATCCGAACTTCTTCGCGAATTTCGCCATGATGATTTCATCGGGAAGCGATTCGAACAGCGGGGCCACGACTCTGTCGCGCCACTGGATCGACCGATTAGAAGCCGTTACGGAGCCGTAGGTCTCGAACTGCGTCGAGGCGGGCAGCAAATATACGCCGTCGGTGCGGTCGTGAAGCACGGCGGAAACCGTCGGATACGGATCGACCACGACCAGCATGTCGAGCTTCTCCATGGCCGTCTTCATTTCCTTCAGGCGCGTTTGCGAGTTGGGAGCGTGACCCCACAGCACCATGGCGCGAACATTGTTCGGCTGGTCAATGTTGTCCGGATTCTCCAGAACCCCGTCGATCCAGCGCGACACCGGAATGCCGGTAAGGTTCATGAGCGGCTTGTCCTTGCCGTCCGCCCCCTTGATCGTGTCGAACTGGCCCTTCAGCCAATCCAGATCTTCCTCCCAGACGCGCGCCCAGTGCGCCCACGCTCCGCCCGAAAGGCCGTAGTAGCCCGGGAGAGTGTGGCTGAGAACGCCGAGGTCGGTGGCCCCCTGAACATTGTCGTGGCCGCGGAAGATGTTCGTGCCGCCGCCCGAAGTGCCCATGTTGCCGAGAGCGAGCTGAAGCACGCAGTAGGCGCGCGTGTTGTTGTTGCCGCTCGTATGCTGGGTTCCGCCCATGCACCAAATGACCGTGCCGGGCCTGTTGTTGGCCATGAGCTTGGCGACACGGCGAAGCTGCGAACCCGGCGTGCCGGTTACGCGCTCCACTTCCTCGGGAGTCCATTTCGCGACTTCCTCGCGAATTTGATCCATGCCCCAGACGCGGGTGCGGATGAATTCCTTGTCTTCCCATCCGTTCTGGAAGATGTGCCAAACGATGCCCCAGACGAGCGCGACATCCGTTCCGGGACGGAACCTGACGTACTCATCCGCGTGCGCCGCAGTCCGCGTGAAGCGCGGGTCGCAAACGATGAGCGGAGCGTTATTCTGCTCCTTGGCTCGAAGAACGTGCAGCAGCGACACCGGATGCGCTTCCGCGGGGTTGCCTCCGATTAGAAAGATCGCCCTGGAATTGTGGATGTCGTTGTAGCTGTTGGTCATGGCGCCGTAGCCCCATGTGTTGGCAACTCCGGCTACCGTGGTCGAGTGGCAAATCCTCGCCTGGTGATCGACGTTGTTCGTGCCCCAGTAGGCGGCGAATTTGCGGAACAGGTACGCCTGTTCATTGCTGTGCTTGGCCGAACCGAGCCAATACACGCTATCCGGTCCGCTCTCGGCGCGGATATTCATCATGCCGTCGCCGATTTCGTTGATGGCCTGGTCCCAGCTTATGCGCACCCATTCGCCGTTCATTTTCTTCATGGGATACTTGAGCCGGCGTTCGCCGTGAGCGTGTTCGCGCACCGACGCGCCTTTGGCGCAGTGGGCTCCGAGGTTGAACGGGCTGTCCCAGCCGGGCTCCTGCCCGATCCAGACGCCGTTGTCGACTTCGGCTATGACCGAGCAGCCGACGGAGCAGTGCGTGCAGACGGACTTTACGATGTCCACGCCGCCACTGGAGTTTGCGCTCGCCTGGGTGACCGTTCCGGCTGTTGCGCCAATCGCCGCCAGCCCTCCAATGGTCAGCCCCGAACTGCGCAGAAATGTTCGCCTATCTACAGATTTCTCGGCGAAACTGGACAGGAGTGTTGTCCGCTGGGGGCGTCTCGCAACCCCGTTGGTCTTTTTCCTGAGCATTGCTTCCTCCGTTTAGCGCTTCGACATGCGTCGATGCGCCGGGGTTTCTTCAATGATTCAAGCTCAAGGGCGTCTCGCTACCTCGAGCCATGGCTATCGAAAGCGTCCGATATCAGAAACGGGCGCTCTCATAATAGGTGCGAACGTGCAGAGTGTCCTGCATCGTGTCGCCGGCTTCTATAGCCGCGCTCGCTTGAGCCTGGCCCGCGACCGTCGCTGCAGCGGCGGCTGGGGCGGAGACCGATACGAGTTTCAGGAAGTCACGGCGATTTGCGCCATCGCCGACATTCTCTTTCATTTGGATAGCTCCTTGGTCTACCTCTGGTTAGGTCCTGCGTACAGGGTTTTCGCGAACTAGTCAACTCTAAAAAGCGCGGCGGCTTCACCAATACCGGGAAAATTTCGAACTCCGCGGAAACTAGGCGGAATTCTCGTTTCGGGAACGAAAAATCCTTCGGACAGCCGGCGAGTTCGCGGCGGCTGCGGCTGAATCAACGGCCCGACCGCCGATTCCCGCTTCGATTCACCGCCGCCCCGAATCGCGCCGCCGCCGAGCGGCATGCCGGCCATGCGGAATCAACGCCGCCTCCGGTCTATTCCGCGATCGGCAGCGCCGCTTTTTCTTCTTCCGTCGGCTCGCCCGCGAGGCGGAAAGACTCTCTTTCGATCTCTATGAACGTGCGCCCGACCGTGCCCACCGGGGCGTAGAATACCGAATTCTTGGCGTTTTCGAGGTCTACGAAGAAATGCTCCGCCCAGGAATCGATGTGCCGGTCGAAAAATTCCCGCTGCAAGGCGATGCTCGCGGGCGGCCCGAACGCACCGGCAACGAGACCCGCCATGATTTCGAACAAGCTGGCGATGTTGTCCTCGGGCTCGAATACGTTCGGCGATCTTGCGATTCCGAGGCGAGCCATGTCGTTCCTCAGTCGCGCAAGCGGCTTTTCATTCAGAAAGCCGGTCAAGTAGTAACTGCCGTAGGGAAGAAGCTCTCCTCGCCCGACGCCTATGAACAAGGCGTTGAATTCGCCTTCCACCGATCGCGGCGACGCGACGCGCGCCATCCGGCTCATCGTCTGCACGGCCTTGCCGAGGGGCGTGTCGTCGCCCCGCACGCCGGCGATCTTTTCGATCAGGTCAGGCTTGGGAGGCGCGGCAAGTATCGCGCCCATAAAAGCGTAGAGATCGGCCCTAAGCTTTTCTTCCGGCGGCAGGCCGGGATGCTTGTCGTCCGTATTCATTGTCAGGCGCCTTCCCGGGAAAATTTGAAACGCATGCGGCGTTTGACTGTTGAGTTCGCCTGTTCCTCCTCGGGCGATTCGGGAGGACCGGCGGCTTCGGCGGTTTCGTTCGAGATCTCGTCCTCGGGCTCGGCATCCACTAGAGAATCGCCTTCGCCGGCCTCGGACCCCGCGGCTTCGGCGGCGGAATCGTCGCTCTCCGCCCGCGCCGCCGCCTCGGCCATTTTTTCCACATGCTCGAGCATGCCCTTTCCGACCTGGTAGGCGGTTTGAAGATTTTCGACAACCGTAGCGGCGTCCGTGAAATCCTCGCCGTACTCCACGAGCTCGTCGAGATTCGCGAGAACCGGATCGGACAGCCAAAGCCTTCGCAATGCCCTGCGCTGCAGACGCAAAGGAACGGCTTTCGCCAGGAAGCCCGAAAAATCGTCGCCCTTCTGCAGCGTGTCCGGGTCCGGCAGCTTCAACTCGGCCAGTATCTCCTCGTCGGTTTTTTCTTCGAGCTTCTCCTGCTCCAAGGCGCGCTTAGATGTCTCTTCCGCGCGTTTTTCGGCTTCGGCTTCGGCCTTGACCGCCGCCATTCGCCGTGACCAGAAGTCGGACCCTTTCATCAGTGCCTCGTTTCCCGCCGTCTTCCCGGCGCCAGGTACACGTCCGTCGGCTGCCTAATCCTCGGGTCTCCGATGCCGTCTTGCCGAATATCGACGCGCTTCTTGTCGCGCTTGCGCTTAACGAACTCCTCGTCGACATGGTGCTCTAGGCAAAAGTCGCGAACAAAAGCCGCAACGCCTTCCGGCATGGCGACTTGCTCGACGATTTCCTCGCCGCTGTCCATGTAGTCCTGCGCTTCGTAAGGAGACGCAGTGGCAAGCACGACTTCCAGGTCCTGCTCCGCGCAAGAATCGTCGGCTTCACGAAGTACAACGTAGACTTTCGGAACTCGAGCGGAAAGACCCGTCATATAGGCTTCCGTATCGGACGCCCAAAGCTCCATTGAAACCGTCGCCGCGTGGTATTCGACCGATTCGCCCTCGCGCCTGATTTCCTTCCAATTCGCCTGGGCGGCGCCCGGAAGCACGCCCACGACGCGCCACACCCAGCGGGACCACTTCGTAACTCCCGGAGATTTTCTAATCACGATGCCCAAAGGCAGCGATGTCGAATTCGACGGCATGCGCAAAGCGGCTCGTTGCTTCCATAGTCCTAGCCGAGCTTATCGGCCAGACGCAACCAAAAGGCAACCCGTACATTGCCCGGCTTTGCATGCTATGCTAACGTTCGATCCGTATCGCCGATTGCCGCAGCGAGCCCTATTGGCCCCTTTTGCGCGCTTTTTCAGCGCGCCCGGGACAAAATGAAAGCTGCGGCCGATCCCTGTCGAAAGGTTTCCTACGTTGTCCAAATCACTGCTCCTGTGCGACTGCGGCGGCAGCCAGAAACTTCATCCCGAAGCAATCGGAAAAACGTCGGATGTTCGCTGCACGCGCATTCATAGCTCCCTTTGCACCAGCCAAATCGAGCTTGCCGCCAAGGAGATGGCTAAAGGCGACGCCATCATTGCATGCGGCCAGGAGCAGGCGCGATTCCTCGAAATCTCGGAGGAGCTGAATCTCGATGCGCCGGGATTCGTCGATCTTCGAGACAGCGCGGGGTGGTCCGACGAAAGCGACAGCGCGGGACCCAAGCAAGCCGCACTTATCGCCGAATCGCTCCTGCGAGCCGCCGAAACCCGCACCGTGGACGTTGCATCCGAGGGACTCTGCCTGATTCTCGGCGACGCGGATTCGGCTTTTGCCGCCGCGTCGCAGCTGTCCGAACCGCTTTCCGTAACGGTTCTGCTCGACGAGGCGCCGGACTCTCTGCCGTTCGACCGCAAATTCGAAATCGCCTCGGGAAAATTAAAGTCCGCGACAGGCGCGCTGGGCGGATTTCGCGTTTCGCTGGACGCTCTGCGGCAGCTTGAACCCGGCGGACGAGGTGAATTCTCTCTTGGCGAGCCCCAGGACGGGGCCGAGACATCCTGCGACATCATACTGGATCTGAGAAGAGCCGCGCCGATGTTTCCGGCGCACGAGAAGCGCGAAGGCTATTTGCGGGCGGATCCCGGCAACCCGCTCGCCGTGGCGCGGGCTATGCTTCAGGCCTCCCAGATGGTCGGAACATTCGAAAAGCCATTGTACGTCAGGCTGGAAGAATCTCTTTGCGCGCATTCCCGAGCGCAGAAGACCGGCTGCACGAGATGCCTCGATTCGTGCCCTACCGGCGCGCTGGTGCCTGCGGGCGACCACGTCGAAATCGATTCCATGGTTTGCGCCGGATGCGGCGCGTGCTCGGCGGTCTGCCCGTCGGCGGCGATCACCTCCGACAGCCCGCCGCTGGATCACTTGCTCAGAAGAATCGTGACGCTGGCGGACGCCTACGCGGCCGCCGGAGGCGCAAATCCGCGCCTTCTCGCCCATACGGTCGGCCACGGCGGCGAGATGATCTCGCTGGCGGCGCGATTCGGCCGAGGGCTTCCGGCGAACTGCATACCGCTGGGGCTGGACTCCGTTTCCGGATTCGGCCACGCGGAAATTCTTGGCGCAATCGGCGCCGGCTTCGCGGCCGTCGACGTACTGGCGTCGCCGTCCACCGAGAGAGGCGTACTGGAATCCGAAATCGCGATCGCGGAAGCCATGGGAGCGTCGGGGCGCATTCGCCTTGTTGACGCTAGCGAGCCGGACGAGCTTTCGGACGCGCTCTACTCGAATGCGACGCCCGAATCGATCGGAAGCCCGGTGCTTCCCCTCGGGTCCCGCCGAAGCATTGCGCGCGTGGCGGCGAAATCGCTCAACCCCGGCAGCGAGGCCGTGCTTCCGCTGCCGCAGGGCGCGCCGTACGGCGCCGTCGTCGTGGATACGGATTCCTGCACCCTTTGCCTGGCCTGCGCTTCTCTTTGCCCTTCGGGCGCTTTGACCGACAATCCCGACAGCCCCCAGCTGCGGTTTCAGGAGGACGCCTGCCTCCAATGCGGAATTTGCGAGCGAATTTGCCCGGAACGCGCGATCACGCTCGACCCCAGGTTCGATTTGTCGGACTCGGTGCTGGAGCAAAAAGTCGTCAACGAAGAAGAGCCGTTCGAATGCATCGAATGCGGCAAGGCGTTCGGCGTGAAGTCCACGATCGAACGCATCGCGAATCAGCTAGCGGGCAAGCACTCGATGTTCGGCGACGAAAGCGCTTCGCGGCTGATTCGCATGTGCGACGACTGCCGGGTTTCCGCCCAGTATCATTCGAAGGACAATCCGTTCGCGGCAGGGGAAAGGCCGAGGCCGCGCACGACGGACGACTACCTGAAGAATCGCAAGCTTCACTGAAACTGTATCTCCCCGCCCAGGTCGGCGGGTTCCATTTCATTGACGTAGGAAATAATCGAATCGAGGATTTCCAAGGTGAGCTCCAGCGGAGCGATCGGCGACGGGCGGGTCTCGTCGAAAGGATCGGTAACATCCTCGATTTGGGTAAACGCGGGATGCGGATTGAGCAGGTAGAACATGAAGAAGCGATTCTCCCAGTCTCCCATCGCCCGAAGCGCCCCGAACGACGGCGTCGACCCCAAGCCCTTCTTTCGGTTGACTTCGCCGACCACGTGGCACCGCCCGCAAAGCGCCAGCGCGAATTTAGCGCCGATGACGGCATCGCCGGAGAATTCCCTAGCGACCGCCTTGACTTCCGTCGCCGGCCCCGACTCGTAGAGCTGCACGCCGTCGGGCGCGAAGCTGTCGATCGTTCGCTTGCCGATTTCGGAATCCAGCCAATCCAGAAAGCTGTTGACGAGATCGGCCTTTTCGGAGGACGGCACGGCGTACGCCATGTATACAGAATCGCCGCCCTTGAATACGGGAATCCCGTCCTTCACCATGTAGTCGGGACCGATCAATAAATCGGCTTCGACTCCTCCGTGCAGAGCGACCGCGTTTATCCGGATGCCCTTCTTAAGCGAAAATCGCGGATAAAGATATTTGGCGAAGCCGCTTTCCACCAGTTCCGTGCTGTTCGCCACCGTTATCTGCCGATCCTGACCGAACGCCTGACCGCCAAGCAACAGGAGCATAGCGATAGCGATTGCTGCGCGTAACAACTTTCCCTCCGCTGTGTGCAAGCCGACTAAGGCGACGCTAGCGCAATTCCCGTTGCGACGCAACCGCAGCCGGCGCCGGCGCGTCGCGCCGCATTCCGTCGCTTTCATGCGCGCCGCGAATCGCATATTCTTGAATTCGCTTCGGATCGCCCGGACCAATCGCGGCATTCCCCGCTTCGCCGGCCCGCCCGTACCAGGATTTCGAACTTGTAAGCCGGCATGATTCCGTGCATCCTGCGCGGCGCTGGAAATGCTTGAAACGGGCGTCGGCAAACCTCGCGAAAGTGTTTTTGCCGATTTGGCGGCAAGCTTGTCTAGCCACGCGTGAATTTCAATTCCGTTTGGAAAGGAAGACCATGAGCGGAAATTTCAACATGACTATGCGGAAGTTGCTGAAGCAGGTCGGCGTGACTTCGCAGCATGCTATTGAAGAAGCAATGCGCGAAGCGGGAGTCGAAAAAACCGCCGGCAAAAAATTCGCGACAAGGATAACGCTGACCGTGGAAGAACTCGGCTTGACGCACGTCGTCGAAGGCACGATCGACGGAAAATCCGAATGAGCCTTGGGCGGGACGACGCGCTAGCCGCGCTAAAGAAAGTCGTCGAACCCTCCAGCGGCCAGAATATCGTCGCCGCCGGCTTGCTTCGCGCGCTTACGGTCGACGGAAGCAGCGTTCGCTTCGTCCTCGACGTCAGCCCTTCGCAGGCCAAGGCGATGGAATCGGTTCGCGCCGATGCGGAGGCCGCCGTCAGGCGGCTGCCGGGCGTCGAAAAAGTCGCCGCGATCATGACCGCGCACTCGACGGCGGCGCCGCCGCCGCCCGACTTGAAGTCGCATTTGCGCTCCGAGCCGAAAGGTCCCGCCAAAATCCCCGGCGTCGATAGAATAATCGCGGTCGCGTCCGGCAAGGGCGGCGTCGGCAAGTCGACGGTCGCCGCCAATCTCGCCGTTGCGCTCGCGGCCGAGGGACAGCGCACCGGCTTGCTGGACGGCGATGTATACGGGCCATCGCAGCCGAGGATGCTCGGCGTTTCCGGTCGACCGGCCTCTCCGGACGGCAAGACGATTCTTCCGATGCGAAACCACGGCGTGACCATGATGTCCATGGGCCTTCTGACAGCGGAGGACGAAGCCGTGGTCTGGCGGGGGCCCATGCTAATGGGAGCGCTTCAGCAGATGATGAACCAGGTCCAGTGGGGCGCCCTCGACATGCTTCTGGTCGACCTTCCTCCCGGGACCGGCGACGTGCAGATGACGCTCTGCCAGCACGCCGAGGTCTCGGGCGCAATCATCGTGTGCACGCCCCAGGACGTTGCGCTGATCGATACGCGAAAGGGCATAGACATGTTCAGGAAAATGGACGTGCCCATTATCGGCATGATCGAGAACATGTCGAAGCACGTCTGCTCGAAGTGCGGGCATGTAGAGCATGTATTCGACCACGGGGGCGTCGCCGAGGAGGCGAGAAAAATCGATGTGCCGCTGCTTGCGGAGATACCGCTCCAGCTTAGCATTCGACAGGCTTCCGACAGCGGCCAGCCAATCGTGATTTCCCAGCCGAATTCGCCTGCCGCCGCCGCGTTTCGAAGAATCGCTCGGGGGCTGGTTGACGGAGGAGCCGCGTGAGCGACTCCGAATTCGAGGCTTCTTTCCCGCCCTTGTTCACGGGCCTGGAAGTCTCAAGCACCATCGATCCTTTCGCGAAGGCCTGCTCGCAGGCGGCGCTGGGCTGCGACTCCGGCCTCATAGCCTACAATCTCGCAGCGAACCGCCTGGCCGCCGCGATCGTGTTTTCGCCGGAGGTCGCGCTCGCCGACTCGATGGCCATGCTTCCGGTATGCGGCATCGGCTTTCAGAACGCGCTCGGCGCGCTGGCGCCGCCGGAAGTATCGGTTCATCTGGACTGGACGGGCGGAATTTTCGTAAACGGCGCTTCATGCGGCGAACTGAAAGCCTCCGCGTCGTCGACCGACGAGAAGGCGGTCCCCGACTGGCTTGTCGTCGGATTGACCGTGCCTATCCTGCTGCCCGACTCCGAACGCCCCGGAGCCGATCCGGGGCGAACCTGCCTGTTCGAGGAAGGCTGCGCGGACATCTCGCCAACCGGACTCTTGGAGAGCTGGTCCCGGCATACGCTCGTTTGGATCAATCGGTGGCACGAAGACGGGCTGGAACCCGTGCACCGCGAATGGCGCGGACTTGCAAGGGGCCTCGGCGAGGAAATTTCCATGGACTGGCACGGCGAGCGCCTCGATGGCAAATTTCTGGGAGTTGACGAGCAGTTCAACATGCTGCTTAGAACCGGGGCAAGGACCAGGCTTCTCAAGCTGTGCGGGCTGCTGACAGGGGGATCGGCGCTTTGAAACTCGCAAGAGCGATCCATTTCGATGAAAGCGACATCAACGTCTACTACAGCCCGGCTCGAACGGGCGAATGGTGCATTTCCGGCGGATTCGAATTCTCCAACTGGAGCGACACCGACCTTGTCGGCAAGTCGCGCCAGGCTTTTTCGAACGGCTGGCTGGGTCTGGAAACTTTCGGGCGCGTGACCTTTGTCGCCATTACGCAGATCGAGCGGGCGGAATACGAAAGGCTGCTGGGAGCCCTTGCGCAGCATTTCGTCGACGTCTACGGAGCTCCGAGCGCCGACGCCGCGTTGCCGACAGCGGCCGCCGAACTGGACGAAATGGCGCAAATCTGCGGAAGTTTTCCGCCAAACACTCTTTTGACGATCATTCGCGAACTTGGCAGCGAGGGCGTGAGGGAAAGCTATCGCGCGATCGAATCCAGAAGCGCCGGCCTGGAGCAGTTCGCCATCCACGGCCATGCCGGCGACCCGCAATAGACCGGGCATCTCGATCGCATTCCGCCGCGACCGGCGGCGCTAATTTCGGGCATTGTGCGTAAAGAGCGCTTCGCCGTTCAGCCGATAGCCGTCAACAAGCCGTGCGCAGCTTGCTCCGGCCAGCCACTCTTCCAAGCGAATCGCCAAATCGGCTTTGACGTGCGGATGCCGAGCCGGATTGACCGGGAGGAAGGCGTACTGGTTGAACAGTTTCGGATCGCCTTCGAAAAGAACCGCGAGCCCGCCTTTGTTGCCGAAATTTATCCAGCTCGCCCGGTCCGCGAGAATATAGGCGTCCATGCCGGATGCGGTATTGAGCGCCGCGCCCATTCCCGCGCCGACGGCGCGGTACCAGTCGCCGAAACCCGCAGGATTCAATCCCGCCTCGGACCAAATGGACAGTTCGGCCTTGTGGGTGCCGGAATCGTCGCCTCTGCTCACGAAAACCGACTTGCTTCCGGCAATCAATGTCAGCGCTTCCGACGCCGTGCTTGCCCGCGCGACGCCCGCCGGGTCCGAGGCGGCTCCTATCAGAACGAAATCGTTGTACATGATTTCGCGCCGATGCGTCGCGTAGCCGTCGGCGATGAAGTCCTCCTCCGCCTTACGCGAATGCACCAGTATCGCGTCCGCGTCGCCCGAGCGCCCCAGGCGCAGCGCCTGGCCCGTGCCAACGACCAGCAATTGAACCTCGATATCCAGATCTTCCTGAATCTCAGGCAATAGAATGTCGCTCAATCCGGAATTGTGAAACGAAGTCGTTACCGCGATTCGCAATGATTCCGCCGATGCAGCCGCTCCGGACAGGAGCCCGGCGACAAGGATAGTCGCCGCGCGCAGTTTCATAACAAGATGTCTCCCCGAAGAAATGCCGCCGCCTCCGCCGTGCTCGGCGCGGCGAAGAAATTATTCGTACGGCCGGATTCGTGAAGCCGCCCCTTGTAAAGGAACAAGACTTCCTCCGAGATTCGCCGCGCCTGCCCCATGTCGTGGGTGGCCATGACGATACGCGTGCCTTCGGAGCAAGCGTCGGAAAGAATTTTTTCGATCTCCTTTGTCGCCCGCCCGTCGAGATTCGCGCAGGGCTCGTCGAGAAACAGCACGTCGGGTGCGGTTGTCAGAGCTCTGGCGAGAGCAAGCTTTTGCTTTTCGCCGCCGGACAGCGCGCCGGCCGGATTGCGCAGCATGCTTTTCAATCCTACCCTTTCGCCCCATTCCTCCGCTAGCTCGCGCGACCGCTTTTTACCCATGCCGCGAATAGCTAGAGGATAAGCGATGCACTCGAGAACCGTTCTCCGCATTATGATGGGAGTCTGAAAAACGAACGCCTGTCGCTTTCTGGCAACGGCTGCCGGAGACGACCAATCCACGGTCCCGCCGTCGCATCTTTCCAAGCCGTGCATCAGCCGCAGCAGAGAGGTCTTGCCTGCGCCGTTCGGTCCGATGATCGCCGTGGACGCGCAGGCGCCGAGTTCCAAGTCGATCGGACCGACGAGCGTCGTTCCCCGGCGACGGACGCAGGCGCCTCGGAGAACCAGCGGAAAGATCGTGTCTACCACAGGCTGGCCCTTTCGGTTCGAAGCAGATTGTGGATGGCGACATTTACGGCGACCGCGAGTCCGATCAGGATAAATCCCAAACCGAGCGCAAGCGAAAAATTTCCCTTGCTCGTCTCGAGCGCGATTGCCGTTGTCAGCACGCGCGTCGCGTGATCGATATTGCCTCCGACGATCATGATCGCGCCGACTTCGCCTATCGCGCGCCCGAATCCGGCTAGCGATGCGGTCAAAAGAGCCCTCCGCCCATCGTAGATCAACGTTGCTATTCGCTGCCGCTTGCTAGCGTTCATGGAGATCAGCAAGTCGTGGTATTCCGCCCAAAGCTCTCGAATAGCCTGATGAGAAATCGATATCACAAGCGGCGTGACGATAATGATCTGGGCGACTATCATCGCCGTGGGCGTAAAAAGAAGGCCGAGCACACCGAATGGCCCTGCGCGGCTGAACAAGATGTAGACAATCAATCCGACCACGACGGGCGGAAGGCCCATCAGCGCGTTCACTACGGCAATGACATGCCGCCTCCATCGAAATCTGGTGACCGCCAGCCAGCCTCCGGCCGGCAGGCCGATAGCGGATGCGATTGCAACCGCCGTAAGCGTTACGTGCAGCGACCGCAGCGTTATCTCCGCCAAGTCGCCGTCAAGGGATATTATTAGGCGACCGGCTTCAAGAAAGCCGCTAAATAGCTCATTCATAGCGATCTACGGCCGCTGCCGGTTCGAAAACCGGCGCGGCTAGCAACATTCCCTGAAGTTCGAACTTCTCCGCGGCGCCAAGAGCGCAAATTAGTCTGCATTCCGTTCAAATGCTGCCTCCAAGGCGAATTCACCGAGTGAGCAACGCTCCGACCGAACGCGGATTTGGGGTCGGCAACTGCAACTAGCAGACGCAAACCCGTGCGCTCCAGCCCGCTGCAAATTGTCATTCGCCTGCATCCAGGGGCGGAATCCGCGCGACAAAATGACCCTTCACATTTTTCGGCCATTCGCGAAACGGAACGATTCCTGATTCGGATTCCGCGTGCTTCGAAGCATATTCCAATATGGCGGCGGCGTTTTCCTCGCTTGGTTCGAACTTTCCGAGCACATAGGACATTTTTCCATTCGAGGAGACCGCGACGTTGCATCCATGATCGCATCCCATCAGGCACGATTGACTTTTAACTTTTACATTCGGGAATTGATCAGCAAGCCCGTCGACTAAATCTCTCATCGTTTTGCCGCAGGGATCGCCCGTCTTGTCTTCACGCTGACTTGGCGTTCGGCAAGTAATGCAAACCATCAGCGTGCTCATTTTGAAATTCCAGTTTCGGTCATGGCCAACAATTCAAGCGCCGATCGATCGGCACAGACTTTCAGCGACATTGCAACGGCATCTATATTTAAATCATCCGGCGGAGCGATCCTAAACGATGCGATTCACCGGGAATTACTACGATATGCTTATTCAGTTGAATAGGCTCAAATAGCACCGATCTCGTTCATGCCCACGAATTCCCTTGTCCTCGGCGAATTCGCGCCGGCGTAAATTTGTTACGTTCTCCATCGCGGCTTCGGAATGCGCACTTTATTTCGGCGGGATGTACCGGCTCATGTTCAGCTAGAGCTAAAGATCGCAGATCATACAGATTTCCCGACAATTTCGGTTGCGATGCTGTCGACGACCTTCTGCTCGACAAGCCGACCGCGGAGCAACTCCAGGGTCCGGACCGTGCGGCCTTCGGGCGGCTCCATGCAGTCCGGACCGACAAGTCGCGCCTCCTTAGCTCTACCGGAATTCTTCGGCTTGCGCATTACTTGGTCCTTGCGGCTGAGATCCGCCTCGATTCCGTCCTCCATGCAGCACTCGTGCGCCCTCCGCTCCGTCGCGGCGCAGATGCCCGGCGCGTTGGAGACCTCGGCATCAGTGAAGTTCTCGCCCCTCTGCGCCTCGTCCACCATCAGAAGGAGGTGCGGTCCGGAACGCTGGACAGGAATGTTGCGACCCGAGAATTCAGCGTCGAAAATCCGACGAAATTCGCCGCGTCCGATTCAATTAAAGAGCTTTCACGCGTCGCGGCGGGTCTCGAGGGCTTTCGCCAACTGGCCTTTTCAGCAGAGCGACGACGCATTTTGCGAATTCCGGACGGGAATCGGCAAGAAATTTCCTCTGAAAACGCGGTGACTTGCGCTCGACAGCTCCTAGCCTGAACCGAATAAGCAATCGAACGAACTAGCGTTACATTTGGTCCGCATGGCAGAATAAAATAAATTCGCTACCTATGCCGGCCCGATAGAATCCAGAGTAGGAATGAAAGAATTACGGCAATTACCTTGATAGCCCCTCCAAAGTAGATTGACTTATTTTAACAATTGATAGAGAAAGCGCGCAGGGGCCGTAGCTCAGTCGGGAGAGCGCGTCGTTCGCAATGACGAGGTCAGGGGTTCGATTCCCCTCGGCTCCACCATCCTTCAAGCCGAAGAGTTCCAGTAAAGTACCGAAAACCCCCGGAAAACCGGGAGTTTTTCATTTTAACGCCTCATGCCGTTCCGGTATGGATTTTCTCCCGAAAGGCATGTTCCCCCTCCGGAACTTGGTCTTGGAACACCCCGGTCTTGGCGGCGCGTGCTACAGGAGAAAAGACCGACGGACTATTTGCGAGCGGCAAGGTAGAAGGCGGCGACCCATCCAACGGATCCGGCGGCAGTTCCTCACCGCATGCTCCAGCCGGCCGACCGTCTTGCCATCGATCCTGCCCTCCACGGATACCAGCAGGACCGTGTGGCGCCATTCGACGGTACGCTACTATGTCGGAGGCTTCGCTCGGAACGTCTCTGCAAACTCGACGGGTCAGGCGGTGCTGGCGATCCGCAAATCGGCGAGAACTGGAACGTGACCAGCGGCGAGCCAGCGTTCCAAGTGTCGGTTCCCTCCAGCTTGTACCGCTTCCTTGCCATCGTTAGCCCTTCTTGATCCTCAACCCGAATGTGGATCATTTGGGTGGGGAGGGTCAGCCGGTGGCGGACCCGGCGTTTGCGCCCCCGCCCGTGCCTTGTTTGCTATTCGGTCGAATTCAGCGAAACCAAATCACATAGCTTCGCGCCGCCGCGCCCCACGATTAGCGCTTGGCGCACAAGCTCATGCCGCCATCATCAGGTCATAGCTTGTGTTCTTGCTGCCTCCGGGATTGCGGCGAAGGATTCCGCGCTCGACCAGTTCATTGATGTCGCGCTGCGCCGTCGGCATCGAACATTTGCCGATCGCTGCCCATTTCCTTGCCGTAAGCTTGCCCTCGAATCCATCGAGAAACCTGTTGAGCACCGCCTTTTGGCGTTTGCTGAAGGGCTCGCGGGCGTAGCGCTGCCAGAAATCGGCCTTGCGCAGAACATCCGCGCAAGCCTCGTCGGCGCCATCAATCGCACGCGAAAAGCAGCCGAGGAACCAGACCAGCCAGTCGGTAACGTCGAGTGTACCTTTCTGCGCGCTTTCAAGCGCGTCGTAATAGTCGGAGCGTTCCTTCCGGATCTGACTCGACATGCTGTAGAAGCGCTGTCCCGAGTCCTCCGACTGGGCCAGTGCCTGATCGGCGATCGCGCGCGCGACACGGCCGTTACCGTCCTCGAACGGGTGGATGGTCGCGCACCAGAGATGTGCCAAGCCGGCACGCAACAGGCCCTCGGGTTCGCTTCGGCGATTGAACCATTCCAGGAACGCCTGCATCTCGGCGTCGAGTTGCTGAGCCGGCGGTGCCTGATAATGCACCCGCTGACGGCCGATCGGGCCCGAAACGACCTGCATCGGTCCTTCCGCATCGTCGCGCCATGCGCCCGTCTTGATCCTGTGCATTCCCGAGTAGCCTGTCGGGAACAACGCCGCCTGCCAGCCCAACATTCGCTCGGATGTCAGTAATGCTCCGTAGTACTGGGTGGCGTCGAGCATCATTTCGACGATGCCTTCGGTTCGCCGATCCGCCGGCGCGATTGCCGCCGTGGGCAGGCCGAGGCGACGCGCGAGCGATGATCGCACGCTGTAACGGTCAAGGATCTCGCCTTCGATTTCCGAGCTCTTGATGATGTCTTCGGTCAGTGCTTCGAGCTGCGCCTCAAGCTTCAAGTCGAAGCCGAGGCTTGCCATGCCTCCGAGAAGCCGTCCTTGCTTCAGGCGTGCGCCTGCGAGCGGCTCAAGCAGCCTCCCATCGTCCCAAGTGAACTGGGGCCAGTTCTGTTGCTCCCAGATATACATGGTTATCCTCACTGAATGAGGAGAACATAGTGTCGCTCTCGTCATTAGGCAAGTTGATTCGCTTCTTTAAATGAGGAGAATAGCCCGGCATTCGCCTCAATGCCTGGTGCGCCATTTCAAATTGGCAGGAATGTTGGGCCTTGATTTCGAGCGATGTCCAAGCTCGACCAAGCCGAACAGATCCGCATTTGGGAACGCGGCGCCACGGACAGACAACGTCCGCTGGGCCCCACGCAAAAAAATCTTGATTTGTTGGCGGCAATGTAGGCGTCCGGCGTGACCATCCGTGCGCGGTCAGGCGACTTGGCCGGAATCTGCGGTGGACGTCGTGTTCCAGGGCACTTGCTCTTCTATCCGGTTGATCTTGTACTAGGGGATGCGTTGGAGGATTCAGCTGAGTTCGGGCGCAGCGATGCGCAGCGTTCCTCCGGTATCCGAAGCTGACGGTCGGATAACGATGTCGATATCGCAGCCGAGGTCTATCAGGAAGCGTAGAAGGCGCTCCAGCGAATACTCGCGAAAGTCACCCCGAAGCAGATGGGACAGCTCGGTTTGTGATAGATCGAGCGCGCGGGCGGCATCTGCGTGGGTGGTGCTGCGCTGCCGGACGATGTCTTCAATACAGCTCACGAGCCCGGCCCTCAGCAGGTGCGTATCGGCGTCGGGAAGATCGAGATCGGCGAATACGTTGCCGCTGCCGCGTTCGACGGAGCATTTGGATGTGTTCATCGTCCGGGTCTCCGTCATGCTTGTTTCCGTTGCACCGCCAGACAAACTGTCGCCGCGGGCCCATTCCGGGGACGACCCCGCCGGGGATAGGCTCGCGCGTAAAGTGTCGCCGCCTCGATCTGCTCCACAGTGAGCGCCGGCCAGGCGTCTCGGATCGCCTCGATCTTGTCTCCGTTGGCGAGCATCTCGGCGATATAATGGGCTGGAATGCGGGTTCCCCTGACACAGGGAGTGCCGGAGAGCACAGCGTCGTCAGCGACGATCATCTCTTGCGCCTGCGTCAGGCGGGACAATCCTCTTTGCACCTTTTCCCTCATGGACCGCACGTCGACCGACACGTCGCCGACGCAGGCCGTCTCCGCCTCCGGATGGTCGAGCAGGTAGCGTACTAGGCGCCGGCGCCCATCGCGGGTGAAGACCGAAGTCGTTTCGTGGACGAGCTTCAAGCTCACCAAGCCATCGAAATGGACGATGCGGGACCCGCCGCGGTGTGCCGCGGCGCTGCCCAGAACGCCCGTGTCGATGATGCGGTGCACCTGTTTGAGGGGCACGCCGGTGACGCGGGCCGCCTCGTTGGCCGACAATGTTCGGGCCACTAGGCTTGAGGTCATTTTATTTTTCCCTCATCATGAAAAAATATAGGTGGTGGCCGTGGAAAACTCCAGCGCCAGTCGGCCGAATAGCCGTCCCTGCATCAACAGGTCGGGCCCGGCGCGGTGACCGGCGGCTTGCCGACGGCACCGGCGCGTACCGTCCAGCCCGTCTTCGCGATGTGCATCGAATTCGCATCTCCCACGTGGCGTTGACACGGTAAGGAATATTCCTTACGAGCGCGCTGCACGAAAGGAGCGCCGATCATGTCGATCATCCACGAAGTCGCCACGTTGACTTCCAAGGATCAGATCACCCTGCCCAAGGCGGTCCGTCAGGCGCTGGGTGTCGATGTCGGCGCCAAGGCGGCATTCGAACTGCACGAGGACGGACAGATCGTCGTCAGCCGTGCCGACACCGAGCATGAAGATCCGGCCATCGGCGCGCTTCTCGATCTGCTCGCCGGCGATATCCAGGCCGGTCGGCATGTCCGGGCGCTTCCGGACGATCTGGCACAGGACATACTCGAACATGCGCGGCGTGAAGCAGGACCGGACGAGGACATCGACGGCGACATCGACCACTGATGAAGCGCCACGGATGGACGCTGCTGTTCCACGATTGCCTGATCGACCAACTGCGCAGGCTCCACAACGCGGCCCAACGCGCGCAACGAAGCGATCCGACGGGGTTCGCATCCAATGCGAACGTCAAGCTGTTCCACGCGCTGAGCCGGTTGATGCTGGACGTCATCCCGCAGGACCCGTCCCGGGACGAGTACCGCCAGGGAGGCACGCTCGGCCCGCGCTACCGCCATTGGCGGCGCACCAGGATCGGCAGGCGGTTCCGATTGTTTTTCCGCTACGATGCCAGGGCAAACGTGATCGTCTACACGTGGGTCAACGACCAGTCCACGCTGCACTCCTCGGGGAGCAGGACCGATCCGAACGCGGTCGTCGCCAGGATGCTCGCGCATGGCAATCCGCCCGACGAGTGGGCTTCATTGTTGAAGGCTTCAAGGCAAGATTGGCGGGCGGGGAAGTAACTGCCCCAGGAAAACGTCGGCTCGTGAAAGAGCGGAGAAGGACTGGCGGCTCTAACTCAATCGAAATATTGCGTAGCTGAGCGCACTTCATCGCAGTCAGGCGCACATATGGCCCAAACCTGCGGGAAATCTCCTAATTGATTTTTTTGTCAGGCCGTACCGGCTCTATCTACCGTTGCTGTCATGACCCGCCACGATAAAAAAATCTGTGACCGGTTCCGCGGCTATGCCGGGCAGACGAGCATGAATCGACTGCGCCTCGAAGCCGACGCAGGAGCAAGAGGCTTGCAAACGAGTTGGATGAATCGACGACCTGAGAAAAGCCTTTTCGCGGACTGTCATGTGTACCCGCGGCCAACCTTTGGGTGCTATTCATCGCCAGGCGCCCGCACGTCATCAGCGGGACAGGAACCTGGTTTTGGAGTGCAGCCATGGCGCCATGGCAGGACATTCGCGCGCATATCTCGGTGCACGTGCTCGACACGCATATCGTCGAAAACGCTCAGAAAGTCCGTAAGTTACTACTATACCGTCATTTTTTCGACATCCCCTTTGGGCCGATTCCAGCTCCGCAAGCATCCAGAGAGCGATCCAAATCCGAAACCGCGCGCTGCGGCGAACGCGTATGCCTCCCGGATGCAGGATTTCCCAAAGTTTGGCGGCGCACTGACCTGGGTCGGAGCCGTCCCGGACGCGGATGAACGACTCCAAGGCGTTGACGACGATGTCCGAGCGGCCAGGGTCGGCGCTGTCGCGTTGGAGCGCGCGCATTGGCCCGAACGACGGAGCGTTGCCGGATTTCCCCTAACCGTGCGCTTTGAAAACCTGAGCGGCCCCACCTACATTCGCTGCGCCGGGGCGCATTGCAGCCGACAGGAGCGGCGTCTCTTGGCACAGCCTGAGGCAGTCGGCATGGCCGTCGGCGTGGCAGGTCCGGCACATCCGGCAATCGAAAGGGGGCAGCATGGACAACAACTAGAGCGGCTTCTTCGACACAAGGCGTGCGGCGGACTATCTCGGCCTCTCGCCCCGCACGCTGGACGGCTACCGCGTGAGCGGCGCCGGGCCCGCATTCCACCGCTTCGGGAACCGGGTGCGCTATCGCGGGTCGGATCTGGATGAGTGGGCGGCGAAGCGTCGCGCCACCACGACGGCGGAGGCCGACAGAATCGCATCCGCATGAGGATGTCGACAAAGCAGTTTCCGCCTTGACCAAACTGAACACGAACCGCGCCACCCTGCTCGGCCGCGCCGGGCGCAATCCGAACGTCCGCGACCTGAAGAACTGCGACAAGGCGGCGGTATTCACTCTGGCAATCAGTGGCATAGGCCGCTGTTACTCGAGTGAGAGCCCACTTGTGCATCCTCGATTCGGCACCGATGACGATTCTCACAATTGAGCCTCGTGAGCACGCCAACAAGCGGATAATCATCTCCAAGGACCGCCGGAGCGCCGATCGCGAAGCGTACCGCCATCTCCCGGAAACCGAAGGGCTACCGCGACCCCGGGGGAGGTCGACGAATCGAAAAGTGCAACGGGAGTTCGGGGTTCACCCTTGTTCATCGGGAACGGGCGGCCGCGCCGTCGGATCGCCCCGAACGGCGTAAACGCTCAGGTTCATGCTTCCGGTGACGCTCGACGAGATCATCATCCTATTTTCCTCGGACCGACCCACGCGAGTGATGACGAACCGATTGTTTTCGTCGAGCCCGACAATTGCGATCGAATTGTCGGGCATCGGCGCATCGCTGGGACGTGTCGGTTCAAGGTCGCGAAGCACTTTCTGGACATTAGGAATTCGCGCTGGTCGGGACCGGCCTTTACCGGAAACAGCGTGCGTCCTAGGGCTGTGTGAAGGTCCTGGATAATGCCGGTGCCGAGGGGGACGACATCTTCGCCTTCGAGCTCGTCGGTGTGTCCATTCAGGTTGCGTTTGTGTCGCATGTCGAGGAAATGCGCGGCGCTGAAATCCTGCCAGAACCCGTGTTGCATCCGCTCGATCCTGTTGATGAGCTCCCCGATCTTGAGGATGCCAAGACAAGCGGCGTCCAGGACGGTTTCCTTCTCGATGGGATCGGCGCACTGTTCGGCGCGCTGGCAGTAACGGGTGGTCTTGGGCCGTCCAGCGCTGCATCTCGGCGAACGTAGCCTGCAGTCGATGCAAGGCCTCGCCGCGTTCCTTCTCCCTCCAGCGTCGCGTCCGGAATCTCTTGGCTACGGTCGCAAGAGTCGCTGCCAATGCCTTGTCGACTTCGTTGAACCGCTCGATCATCCACGGTCGGCTGACACCTTCGCCCTGTAGTCGGGCAAGCAGTTTCTGCTGGACGAGGTGGGCCTTCCTGACCGGATCCAGAAGACTGCGGTTCTTGTCCCATTCGGGAATCGCGACGCAGACCTCGTAGCCGGGAAGTTTCTGGACATGGCCGGGCTGTTCGCCGGCGATGGAGAGGTCGGTCTTCTTGACCTGGGACCAGGGGATGCCATCGACCGCCTCCTGGTCGCCCGACGCCGGGACCGGGTTTGCTTGGCGAGGCCGTGGCTCGGCACCGGTTGGGCGTCGCGGCGGGCGGTTTCGTTTGACCATCTTCGTGTCAATTCCTGTGCTTGCCGGACTGGTGGTGCCTCTTGGGCGGGAAGCTGCACCGTGTATCGGCGCTATGCGATCAACTGCGGTCGGGCCTGACCTCGAATTCCCTGCGGTCGACAAGGCGCATCCGAAAGCGCGGAGGCGCATTACGAGGCCAGCGGCGGAAGCCGTTCTCGATAAGCCACCGGCCGATTTCCAGCTTGATCAACTCCCTGAATTGAGCGCTCCAGAAGGAAGCCTTGGCCACGTTTGCTTCGGCAACGCGACTCGTCCGGTCGCCGACAAGTCGCAGCGTGACCGTGTGCCAGCCGCGATCCTCGGCCGATATCTTCAGGCCGTACCCGGCGCCGGTGGCGCGCCAACCTCCATTGTTCCAGGCCGTAGCCCGGAAGCTGTTTGTGCCCATGTGGCGATGCTTCTCAGTCGGATCAAGCCCGCGTGAAGGTCAGTAACTCCGCGACGCAAGCCTTGAACAGTCTGGGGTTTCCGCTGGATTGGGGAGACAGCGTCGGCAAGGCGGAGGAGCAGTGGCGTATGGATGTCAGAGGCGCTGGGAAAGCCACCGCGACCCGGCGTATTGCCGCTCGGCGGCATGTGGCCTCCGGCACGCAGAGGGCATGGATGCGCCGTCGTAACGGGTGAGAGCCGACGCGTCGGGCGGGCCGATTCACCGCAATTGCCGCGGTCTTGTGCCCCGCAATCCTCACTATCATCACCGCCATCCACATATTTTATTCATGGCCTTTGCGGATAACAGTTGGCAAAAGTGCGCGGCTGCCTCACAGTTGCAGCGGATCACGGTCCGCGAAACCGTCGGGAGTGTTCCGAGAAGCGGTCGATGACGCGCGCGGCGAGTTGACCGCACTGGCCCGGCGCGACAATTGGGCGATGCCGCCTGGGCCGAAGGACAGTCTCAAGCTCGATCAGCTCGCAGTCGATACGGCGGGCAATCTGGTGCTTCTGGAGATCAAGGTCGTATCCCGAATGTCCTCGAATGTCTACTACGCGCCGTTTCAGCTTCTGCAGAATGCCTGGGAGTGGCACTTTGCCCTGAATGCAGTGCGGCGTTCGCTTCAGGAATTGCTCGATGCGAGCGTGGAACTGGAGTTGACGCCGGCGCACGCACCGCCGATAACCGGCGGCATTCGGTTGGCGGTCGGATTCGGCGAGGATGGCCGGAGCGACAAGGTCAGGCGGCGCTACGGACAGGTGCTGGAAATCGCGAACGCGCATCTGCCGCCCGGAATTGCCTTACTCGAGACCTGGGTGCTGGCGGAGGGACGGCAGCCGGTCCGCGTCGACCGATCGAGGTGAGGCGATGAGTAACGATGAAATGACGCTGTGGAGGAGAGACGGTCTGGTCCTGCCCATCAGGACGAGCCCTATCCGGTTTGCGGTCGACAGGGGAAATGGCTTGACCTCGGATGCTTGGGGCGTAAGTGTCGAGAAAAACGGAGACGCCTACATCTACTGCCGAGGCGGGTTGCGCGGGCAAAAGGTCAGTCTGCACTCCTCCGGAAAGCAGCACATCTCGTTCAACGAAGACGACCCCAGCATGAGAAACTACAAGGGTGATCGCTTCATGAATCAATGGCAGGAACCGGAATACGAGGGCAAGGCGATCCCTACGTGCCGGCTGCTGTTTCCCCGCTGGGGGCTGCAATTGGCCCCCGAGCAAAGGAAACGGAAGCAAGCGCGATGGGACAAGAACCAGGTCTTGATCCCCGGTCACGCAAAGATGGTCACGGTGGTCTCCTTCGTCATCGTGGATGACGGAATGCGGTTGCGAAAGGAGGAGGGATCTCTGCCGAGCGCCCCTTTCGGAGTTCTCAGGCTTCGGCCGGGAAAGACCCTGTGTGCGATTGCCGGCTACGAGCCCGAGCGCAACCTGAGGGAGAAGGTGGACGATGCGCTCAGGGAGATGGCTAGGGAGATCGAGGCGACGAACGATCCGAATGAACTGGGGGGTAAGGTTCTGGAGACATGTCTGACGGGCTATACTCTGGAGAATTGCGTCTTCATGCTGCCCCTATGGGCTCGCTATACCGCCAAGGCGTAGCTGCCCGAGGGTGTTTTCGTCCGAGCGCCGGGCCGGGAATTCCCGGGCGGCTTGGGCTGACGTCACGGTTTGCGCGCTGGATGCAACGGAGGAATCGGGAAAGTTCGAACGGTTCGAATCTTCACCCCGGTGTCCCGTCGAAAGGTAGGGTCTGCGCGACGGGGGAGGTTCCCGCCGGTTCGCGGGCGTCGGGATCGGGCACGATGGTCGAGATGAAGTGGCGGATTTCCTGGACCTCTGCGTCGCGCCCTTCCGCGATCATCCGGCGGGCGATAGCCTGGGCCGTGAACAGCGAGGCCCGCGCGACACGCATTTCGGTGTCGGTGGCAGGCCATTGGCGGCGGTCGAGGGCCTCCATCGCGAGCTCGAAAAGGATCTGGTTGGGGGACCAGGGCGTGCCCTGCGTTGCCAGTTCGAGCCGTTCCCACTGCTCGCGAGAGACCCGGATGTGCTTGTGCAGGGAGCCGTCGGGCGATTTCGTCATCGTTTTGCGCTGCCTCCGAATGGTATTGCTGCCACGGTGGGAATGGAATTCCCCCTGGAATTTGTGCGGTCCCGGCCCGATTCGCGGGCGCGTGACTGGCGTGCTGCGCGACCCGTTTGATCGCAGTCGCAGGCCGGGGCGACGCCTGCCGCGAGCGAGACGGTTATTCTATGCCTCCCAGCAGACAGCACCTATAGGTGCTTGCAGGAAAACTCAAGAGAACCTGCCGTAACGCGGCAGAATCCCGAAAGGTGCTCGGCGCGGCATGGGTGCGATGGAGCCGCCGGGGTCGCGCAGCCAGGGGCTGTTTGCGAGCACCGATCGGTGGCAGGTAGTTCCGGCACGCCAGGAGCCGACACGCGTGCCAATTAGCGGGGCATAACCAGCCAATCGCAACCATGGACAACCACGGCAACCTCTGCATCAGGGATGCGTCAGGTGTGAGAACCACGCGCCGAAGGGCGTCCTAATCGCGCTTCCTGACCGCTCAAGCTGTCGGGCGATGAAAGCCGTTATGCAACCGGCATTTAGCCCGAGCGGCGCTTGAGAGGCAGCGCCCGCCGCGCACTTGCGGAGACAGTCCCCGAACCGTCGCACGGCTTCCGGGCGGCACTATAGGAAGCACGAGATAACAGATCAATGCGTGGAGTCGTGCGCGCCGGAAACGTCATTCACTCGGCGCGCACTGTCGGCGACGGTGCGCGCTTGCCCGTCACCGCCGGGAGCAGTCATCGTCGCACGATCCTGTTCGTCGCTGAACCGAGCGACGAACACTACCCGGGTCGTCACGCGGCAACCCGTCGTCCGACCGCACGGATGCCCTACCGGCAGGAACGCGAGCAGACGATGACCGCCAGCATTCTTTACGGAAGGCGTAAAATACAGTACAGTCAGCACGCATGACTCGGAGCTTCAAGGATCGGGATACGCGCCGCTTCTTCGAGGGGCGGCGCGTCGCGGCATATCAGGGCTTCGCTGGCCATGCCGTGCGCCGACTGGTCTTGCTAGACAGCGCGGACATGCTTGGCGACCTTGCCGCGTTGCCGAGCAGACGGCTGGAGGCGCTGCGCGGCGACCGCGCCGGTCAGCACAGCATTCGGATCAACGCGCAATGGCGTGTCTGCTTTCGTTGGGCAGACGAAGGGCCGTGCGATGTGGAGATCGTGGACTACCATTGAGGGAGTTTGCCATGAACGCAAAGAACGGAATGAAGCCGGTGTATCCCGGCGAAATCCTGCGCGACGAGCTCGATGAACTCGGGCTGTCGGCCAATGCGCTGTCGAAGGCGCTAGGCGTGCCGGTGAAACGGGTGACGATGATCCTGAACGGCCAGCGGGGTGTGAGCGCGGACACGGCGCTGCGGCTGGCACGGTATTTTGGGACGACGCCGCAACTTTGGCTGAACTTGCAGAAGACGTGGGAGCTTCGCCAGGTGGAGATCGTTGCGGACCACGAGACCACTAAGCGCGTGATGCCCCGGCAGTCAGCGGCGACGGAGACGGTGGCCGATGGCCGTCCCTGACTTCCAGTCGCTTATACCTCCGACCTCGTTGGTCTTGCGTGGCGTAGACTGGTTCATCAACCGTCGCGCCGTAGGGTGCCTTAAGCTTGAAGTCTGGATCAACGACCCGTCACACTAGTCGCGGCTTGGAATCCTGAATTCGGGCCAACGGCCAATCATCCTCCATGCAACCGATTGGTGCGTCGGCAGAAGACGAAACCGCAGATCATTCGACAGCGTTGCGTGGGATCGGGAGATCCTGCCCGATAGCACATTGGACATAGACTTCCTACCGTATGGTGTCTTCCGAGAGAATGTCTGGCGATTCTCCGGGGGGAATGATATCCACACGCTACGTTTTCGTGTTCACACCGGTTCTGGAATGATTCGGTTCTTCCACCCGAGCAGGAAATTGATTGACCGTCTAATCAAACCTTGCCAAGGCAGGTTGCCTCAGTGCTGAGCGTGGCGACGTGGACTGTCAAATGGGAACTGCCCAGCCATCGCCGCTGCGATGAACAGGATGAACATTCTTGGGATCTGCGATGTCATCAATACTGAAATGGGTCGGCCGCACCGCAGCGGCTCTTGTCGTGATCGTGGTCGCTCTCGTGTTCCTCGGGCTGATCGTTGGCGGCGACGAAACCGAAGCACCGAAAACACCCTCGGCAACGCCGCAAGCCGAGACACCAAAGGAAGAGGCGCCAAAGGAAACAGCCCAGCGCGGCATCAAGCCGGCAGAACCGGCCAAATCGACACCTAATCCGGAGCCCGCCGTTGTCTTGCCGCCGGTAAATGTCGAGGCGCTTTCCTGTCCAGATCCGGTCGACGTCGATCTGGAGTACCGAGGCAAGGTCCAGATACGCCGAATCGCTGCCGACATCGTGAAACAGTGGGGGTTGAAGGCCGGTCCCATGGATGTTCTGCCGGAGGACAAGAGCCGGACTTTCTATTGGATGTTCAGCGCGACCAGCGCCCTGTTCAGTCTTGCACGGGGCACCGATTGGACTTGGTACCGGGACGGTAGCACGGTGCGGTTCGTCAAGCACAACGATCCTGTCCTGAGAACGGCGGGGATAGTTGCCACTAGATTCAAGCTCAACGCGAAAAAGGTAGATGGCAGGCTATCCGTCAGCGTCGATTCGGACTTGGGAGACAGGCAGCCAATCACGGTTACGGTGGACCGCCTGTATCGCGCGAAATCGGAGGCCGGCAAGGTGGACACCTACTCAAGAGGCTACGGCAGATACTGTGGTCTTGCGGCCCAATGGCGGGTCGCGAAGCTGCTTCCGGTCGATGACAAGGCATGGAAAGCCAGCTTGGCGGCGCACCAGGACAAGATGGCTCAACTCGGCCCTGACATGGCGTTTGGAATCGAAAGTATCGAGGACCGCATCGTAGTCGAAGCACGCGCGCGCGGGAGCGACGACGAGGTTGCCGTTGCCTCGCCCCTGACGGTCTCCGTACGGGCGAAATCGAGCTTTGTGGGCGCCGACCACCTGCGGCTTTGGGAATCCTACGAGACCCTGAATGAGGTGCCGCTGATCGCCCGCTCGTCTTACCCAGGTGAGCGAGGTACGCGCCTGAAGGTCGGAACGATCTTCCGCGTCGAAGGCATAGAGCACAGCCAGCTTGAACGCTGGTTTCTGGTGAGCATCGACGGTCGCCAAGGCTGGATCAACAGTATCGCCTTGCTGCGCAAAGGCGTGAAGCGCATTGCAGGGCTTAAAGATAATGAGTTGAGGGCGGCCGACCTCCACCGGAAATTGATGACAAATGTATTCGGGCCATGCTTGGAATACGCTTACAACAAGCTGTTCAAGAGCCGCGGTTCGGAAAGCCATAATGCGAGACTTGCAATGTTCGAGAGCGTCCAGCCGCAGCTGAAGGAAATGGCGTCGGAGTTGGCGAAGCTCGATTTGAGAGCTTTACCTGAAAGCGAAATTGAGCTGTTCTACCGAGAGCGCCTGACCAACTGTAAATCGGGCGTAGGTCAGCGGTGAGACTGCCGTTCGACAAAAGCGATTTTTTTTCTCTGAAACTCTTTTCGGGCTTTGGGCACATTTTCCCCTGGCCGCCGGCACCCGTTTTCGAGAGGCAGCCACGGTGGCGTCAGTCTGGATGGCGTCGCCGTTCAATCAATGTCGGCGATTATTCGGGCTCCCCGGAAACGGCCTCGTCTCGGGCCGAGAGCGGTTGAAGGCGACGCCGGGGCTCAGGCGGTTCGGGTCGGCATGTCGGTTTGTTCCTCGCGTGCCCGCACGGTGACGTATCCATACTGTTCAAGCTTCTGCAGCCAGCGGCTGGCCTTGTAGCCGATGGCGATGCGCTCATAGTCGATCCCGGGATCGGCATAGGGCTTTCCGTCGCGCAGCACGGCATAGATGGGCCGGGTAGACGGGGTCGTTACCGAGCCCCGCCCCCCACAGACCCGAGCGTGAGCGTTGACGCACTCGGTTCCTCATATGACAGCTTCGCTCATGTGCTATATATCGAGCACACGACCTTAACGGCTATCCACTGCTGTTTCGTACACGTGTTTGCGGAACTCTGAGTTTCCTCCTACGTTTCCCATCAGTGAATCTGTACATATGACATCCCCCTTCCCTCGTTCGGGTC
>MPMP01000096.1 GCA_002238565.1 Albidovulum sp. bin36 | reverse complement strand
ACGTGCCGTTCCTCTCGGCCGGCGAATTCAGCGACAACTGGGAGCTGAGCCAGGGCCGCGCGCTTGCCGTCGTCCGGTATCTAGTCGACAGCCACGGGGTTCCGGAGGCGAGGCTCGCCGCCGCCGGGTTCGGCGAATTCCGCCCGATCAGCTCCAACGATACGCCGGATGGCAGAAAGCGAAACCGCCGCATCGAGCTGAAGCTGACGGAGCCATGATCTTGCAGCTTTCGGAATTGCCCAATTGGCCGTGAAGCCTACATACTCGCTAACCGCAAAGGGGAAGCGGAGCATCTCGTCCGACGGTATCGAATTGAACGGCATATTGTCGGGAACCGTCGAGAGGGTCGTGTTTTATTCCGAAGAAACCGGCTACTGCGTTCTTCGCGTGAATGCGACCGGGCGGAAGCGCGTCGCGACGGTTGTCGGGCACGCGCAATCCATTGGCCCCGGAGAATGGATAACCGCGACCGGCGAGTGGGTGCTTCATCCGAAGTACGGCGAGGAATTCCGGGCATCGTTCCTGAAGGCGTCGCCGCCGTCCACGGAGACCGGCATCCAGGCCTACCTGTCGTCGGGCATGATCTACGGCATAGGTCCCAGCTACGCGCGGAAGCTAATTGGGAAGTTCGGCGAAAAGGTTCTCGACGTCATAGAGTTCGAGCCGGAACGGCTGGCGGAAGTGGAGGGAATCGGCCCTGTTCGCGCAAAGAGCATTTGCCAAGCCTGGGGGGAGCAGAAGGCGGTTCGCGACATCATGGTATTTCTCCACGCGCACGGCATCGGAACCGCCACGGCGGTGCGCATCTACCGGGGCTACGGGAACGATGCCGTGCGAATCCTATCGCAGAATCCCTACCGCCTCGCCGCGGACATTCGCGGCATAGGATTCAAGACCGCCGATTCGATCGCGATGAGGCTGGGCATCGAGAAAGACGATCCGCACAGAATCAGATCCGGAATCGGCCATGCGCTGACCGAAGCGATGAACCAAGGGAGCTGCGGGCTTCCCGTCGAAACGCTTCGAAGCGAGGCGTCCAATTTGCTGAGCATAAGCGAGGATCTCGTAGCCGCCGGCGAAAAGCTGGAATTGGAATCCGGCAGCATGGTCGAGGAACTGTCGGGGATGCGGCGATGCTATTTTCCTCGCCGAATCTACAGAGCGGAACTCGAGATCGCGGGACGGCTGCGCAAGCTGGCCGGTTCCGCGCCTCCTTGGCCGGCGATCGGCGCCCTCGAGGCCATAAATGGAGTCGAACGACGCGAAAGGATCGAGTTCGCGCCCAGTCAAAGATCCGCGATACGAAAGGCTTTGGAATCCAAAGCGCTGATCGTTACCGGCGGTCCCGGCGTCGGGAAAACCACGATCGTAAACGCTATTCTAAAAATACTCTCGGCTCGTAAAGTCTCGCCGCTTCTTTGCGCTCCGACAGGACGCGCGGCAAAGCGCATGAGCGAAGCGACCGGCCTTGAATCCAAAACAATACACCGGCTTTTGTCCTTCGACCCGGTCAGCGGCAGATTCCGGCACGATGAAGACAATCCTCTCGACTGCGACTTGCTGGTCGTCGACGAAACGTCGATGGTCGACGTATTCCTGATGAATTCGCTGTTGAAAGCTCTTCCCGAAAGGGCGGCGGCGTTTTTTGTCGGCGACAAGGACCAGCTGCCTTCGGTAGGCCCCGGCAACGTTCTGGGCGATATGATCGCTTCCGGCGCAATTCCCGTCATGGAGCTGACGGAAGTCTTCAGACAGGCGGCGCAAAGCAGAATTGTCGTCGCCGCCCACAACATCAACCGAGGCTCGATTCCCGATCTAAGCCCTCCGAAGGAAGCGAGCGATTTCTACTTCGTCGACGAAAGCGATGCGGAAAAAATTCCGGACTTGGTCGTGTCCCTGGTCAAAAGGCGCATACCCGACCGATTCGGGTTCGATCCCGTTCGTGAAATCCAGGTGCTGTGCCCTATGAACCGGGGCGGCTCGGGAGCCCATGCCCTGAACCTCGCAATTCAGTCTTCATTCCGCAGCGGCGATTCGGATTCGATAGAGCGATTCGGCTGGCGATACTCTGTCGGCGACAAGGTCATGCAAATAGCCAACGACTACGTCAAGGACGTCTTCAACGGCGACATAGGCTTTGTCGAAGGAATCGACAAGGAGGAGGGGGTCGTCGATGTTTATCTGGACGGTCGCATTGTTCCCTACGCATTTAACGAGCTCGATTTTCTTGTCCCGGCCTATGCGATTTCCATTCACAAGAGCCAAGGATCCGAGTATCCGGCCGTGGTAATTCCTCTGCTGTCGTCGCATTATATTATGCTAAAGCGGAATCTGCTCTATACGGGCGTAACCAGGGGAAAAAGGCTGGTCGTGATCGTCGGCCAGAAGCGCGCCGTAGCCCTTGCAGTTAAAGACTACACGACCAGGAATCGCTGGACGAGGCTCAAGGAATGGCTGATAAAAACCTAGCTCTCCGTTTTCCTAGACGCCCGAACGGCGGGTCGCGACAGGATCCGGCCGGACGGCCGAAAAGGCCGAAGCGTCCGGCGGCGACAATAAGAGCCAAGCAATAGGGAAAAAATTGGCATTCCCGCAAAAGCGCCGGGAATCGCCAGAATCCCGCACTTCCGCACAGCCATCGACATTCAATGTCGTCGCCGGCTCCGCCGGGGTCAGCGACCCCTTCAGGCCATCAGCGAGCGGTCCTCGAAGCTGGTTGCGCCTGTCCAAGCCGCGAGGGAAACGACATCGAAGCTGCGCGGCGCGCGGGCTCTGGATCAGCTGATCCAGACAACGTAGGCGGCCCCGCAAGCCATGAAGACAGCTTCGGCTCGACCAGCTCGCCGGTTCTGGTCGGGATCCTGAAGCGCGCGTAGTGGAAGTCCGCATGCCGCAGGGCGTTCGAAGGCCGGTGCTCGCACGCGAGCGTCTCGCGGCGGGCGCGGCGCAGCGTCGAACCAGATGGCACGGGGCCGAGATCGGGCCAGTCGGCGAACTGAGCGGCTAGCTCCCCGATCAGCTCCTCGGAAACCGCGCTGCGAACCCCGGCGTCCTTGCGGCGCCGGCGGCGCAGCGGAAGCAGTATTTCAGCCTCGTTTCCTCGGCAAGGAATTGGTCGGGGTTCGACTCAATTTTCATGGTCAAGCCGCCGAGCCACCGCTCGCCACTGGTAAAGTCCGGGATTGGGTTGTTCAGCTTGCAGCATCGAATCGCCATCACGCCGTCCGCGCCCGCGACAGAACAGCGGCTGTGCCTCGCACCTCTCGTCCGAGAAAGTATGATACGATAAGGAACTTTCCGTGTTCCGGACCGAATATTGCCGCAGGCGAATGCAATTGCGAGTCCGATGAAATTTGCTCTGATATCTGGTCTGCTTTCTATGGCATTCATGTAGGATGCAATGTACGCATTATTACGCCGCTGGATTTCAATAAAAAGGTTGACGAAGCCCGACAACCCACCACGATCGGGCGAAACTTCGAACGATGCATTTAAGTCTTCGTACGCATTAGCTGCATAGCCCGCGAGCAATCCCGCAAAGAAGACCGGAATTCCCGAGATCCAACCGCGTAATCCACACTTTTAAGTTAGGAAATTGGTCAAGGCTTTATTCCCGCCCTTAAACGCAATTGCGGTCCAAATTCCGAAGCAGAGATTGGAATTTTCCGGAAGCGACGCCCGAAGAGTAGAAAATTGAAAGTCCGGGAATCAGCCATTTCAATTTATCCTTCTTCCGTGAGCCAGCCATGCTTGTTTCGTCGAGTTTCCCTTCGGCATGAAACGCTTGCTCACGCCTGCTGCGGGCGAAGGATTCGTGTAATCACGAAAACGACCAGGGCCGTCACCACAATTGAGGGACCCGAGGGCGTGTCGAATGTTGCGGACGAGTATAGGCCTCCGACGACCGAAGCGACGCCGACTATGGTTGCAGCTACTGCCATTCTTTCCGGGCTAGTTGAGAAGCGTCTGACTGTTGCTGCCGGAACGACCAGCAATGCGACAATCAGCAAAACCCCCACAATTTTAATTGCGACCGCGATAACCGCTGCCACGAGAAAGCCGAAGATCAAATGCGTGCGTTCCGGTCGCAATCCCGCGACTGCGGCGAGGTCTACATTTACTGTAGCGGCCAGCAACGGCCGCCAAAGCCACCACAATACTCCCAGAGCTACCGCGCCGCCTGCCCATACGACGATAAGGTCGAATCTCGAAACGCCGAGAATGTCGCCGAATAGTAGACCATGAAGATTTAGCCGAACGTTTGGAAAAAAAGCTAGTGCCACTAGTCCGACGGCGAGGCTGCTATGGCAAAGAAGCCCGAGAATTGTATCGGCGGGAAGCGTGTCGCTCCGTTCCAGATAGAACATGACAAGGACGATCGCGCAAGCGCAGACGAGTATTCCGAACACGAAATTGACATCAAGAAGTATCGCCACCGCGACTCCGAGCAAGGCGGAATGAGCAATAGTTTCCCCGAAGTAGGCAAGGCGACGCCAAACGACAAAACATCCCGCCGGTCCGGTCACCAGCGCAAGGCCGATACCGGCGATCAGGGCTCGAGTGAAGAAATCGTCCAGCATCGCGCTACGGCGTTGACGCAGATGTACGAGCGCTACTGGAATTCGGAATTCGTGCCTTGTCCTCGGTAGGGACATCATGCTCGTAGGGTACAAGTACGCATACGTCGTCGCCGACATCCATTGCTCGCTGCAAATCATGCGAAATCAATAGGATTCCGCAGCCAAGATCATTGCGGATCTGTTCAATTAAATTATACAGACGGTCCGCACCCGCGATGTCGATTCCCTGGTCCGGCTCGTCGAGCACTAGAAGGTCGGGACGATGCGCGAGCGCCCTCGCAAGAAGCAGCCGCTGAAGCTCGCCTCCCGAAAGTGTCGTAACGGGAGGGTCTCCAAGCCGGTCGAGACCGACGGACTTAAGAGCTTCATCGATCACATTATCGTCGAAACGGCCGGTCAATGTCATTAGGCGGCGCACTGTAAGCGGCAGCGAAGGGCTGAAAGGCAGCTTCTGAGGAACATAGCCCACTTCCAGGGAAGGTGCGCGTTCAATGCTTCCCTCGCTGATTTCGATCAATCCCAGAACCGCCTTGGCGCATGTTGTCTTCCCTGCGCCGTTGGCACCAATTAGGCACACGAATTTGCCTCGAAGCAATTCCATTTCCACATGGCGGAAAATCCACCGAGGACCGCGCATCACGCCCGCATCGCGAACGCGGACGAGTGTCGTAGATCCGTTGGCGGGCTTGCTATTCACTGCAATTGTTCTTGTTTCAATCGATGACGCTAGGGATTGCGACTATTCCAATATGAATTCGGCAAAGCCGAATTCATCTCCAATCGCACCGAATTACCCATTAGCTCCCGCCTTCGGGCGATAGGCACTCTATGGCGGATGTCGCCATATCGCGAAGCGTCGTAATATAGAGTTCCGGGCCATCTTCGACCTTGACACCGAGACTATCCAGAATTCCCTTTCGAATTTCCGTGCCTTCAATTATCGTCTCGACAAGGCGCTGATCGAAGTGAGCTTCGGAAAATACGCATACAACGCCCAGCTCTCGAACTTTATTTCGAAGATCGCGAATGCGCTTGACGCTCGGCGCACGGTCTTCGCTTACGGACGCGGAGCCGACGGCAGCCAATCCAAATCTGTCCTCGAAGTATCGATAGGCATCGTGGAAAACTAGGAATGGTTGATCCTTAACGGGCGCCACCATGGCTTTGATTTCCTTAGTGAGGTCTTCAAGTTCGTGGACGAATTCATGAGCATTCTTATTGTAAGCGGAGGCATTTCCGGGATCGACTTCGGCCAAGGTGGTTTCGATAGCTTCAACCATGGCAATTGCATTTACAGGATCGGGCCAGATATGTAGGTCGAGCGTACCGCTGCCGTCATAATCACCTTCCGGCACAATTTTATCATGGTTATGATCCGCCTCTTCGCAGTCGTGCTCCATGCCCTTGCAACCGTGGCTGGAGATACGTTCCTCGTCGTCGCCCTCGTCATCTTCATCATGGTGATGATGGAGGTCTTCCTCAAATGTGCCGCCTTCTCTTTGATTCCTTAAAACCAAGTTTTTCGTGCCGGAAAGCTCTACGACCCGAGCATCGCTAGCAAGAACTTGGATCGGCTTTGCCAATGATCCTTCCATGCGTTCGTCGATGAAGAATACAACGTCTGCTTTTTCGAGCCAGGCTGCATCCGAAGGGCGCAGGCTGAAATCGTGGGGCGAACCAGCGCCGCGCATCAGCAGATGTGGCTCGCCCACACCTTCCATGACAGCGGAAACGATGGAGTGCACAGGCTTGATGGATGTTGCCACGAATATGCTTATGTCTGCAGCCGCTGCGCCGGCGCATAGAAACATACCCATAGAAATGGGTGCTAACGCATGTCGATTGAGCTTCACTAACGATGAAAATTTTCTGCTTGACGAATTAGGATCGGTTTTCCGCTCGTAGGTTTTCATTCCGACGCGTCCTCCCCTTCTGTCTGATTCCGTTCCACTACTATCGTATATGCTTGAATTAAAAGCGAGAATTTTTCTTAATTGGCTAAGAGCAATTCGCGCTGCCAGTATGACTTGAAATGTAGCATTGGACTTTCATCTGGAAAGCGGGATATCCGTTCCCGGCTAGCTGGGTCCAGAGTAAATCGCAACGCAGTCGCGCCTCCGAGCGGAGAGATCGACAGGATGTCGGAATACACTGCTGCGGCAAAGAGGGGGCGCACTATCCGGCAAGTCCAAAGCGGCACGAGCCGAATCTGCTTTCTCATGGCAAAATTCAGATGTCCCGACCCAGTAGATTCCTTCGAGTTGAACCAAGGTCGATTTTTCCAGCCATCGCGGGACTCTCTTTAAAAAAAAAGGGGATCGACCGGGCATCAAGGAATTCAAAAAATCTGAACCCGAAATTGGACTCCGCACTCCATGATCACCCTACCGCTTTTCCTTCGCCGCGTCGGACGGCAAGCTCGTCTACTGCTCGAACCTCGAGTCGTTCGACTTCCACCGGCAGTGCGACCGCCGGGCGATGCTGCTGTGGGCCGTTAAGTTCGCCCTGTGCGGGATCCGCCGCAAGTATCTGCAAGAGGCGCTCTGCATCGGCCGCTCGACGTGCGAGCGGGCCGTGAACAAGCTCCGCGGCGAGGGTGGGGCGAGGAGGAGCTGCCACGAGCCGCGCCAGCGCGATGGCCGGCGCGACGCCGCGGTCGCCGGGCTCCTGGCGGAGCTGACCCGCACCGTCGTCCCCGGAACCGACCTGCGCATGGTTTATGAATTGCCGGCCAGAGCGGAGGAATCGGATATCGGGGGCCGGGAAAGCCCGCCACCGCAACACCCGAGGTCGGGATGTCTGAGGTTTGCATGACGGGGACGAATTTTGGCACGGCACTATTTACACGTCATGCGGCGGCTGCGAAGCAATGATCGCCTGGCAACGCCCCGATGCCGCCTTCGAACCAATTACGCTGCTATCGAACCGACCGCCTCCGAACCTGATGCAGCCTCGACAAAACGCCGGGACTGCGTTGTCAACAGAATTATTCGCATGGACGGCTTAAGCCCGGGAGCGCGCTCCGTTTCTCTCAGGAGCGCCGCTGGAATTGAACGAAGCGCAATTGCAGCCGCGACCGGTTCTCGAAGTCTAGGTGCCGCGACATCCCTTGCCGTTTGCCCGCCGCTCTAGCGGCTTCGGCGGATGCCGCCGCAACTCGGCTCGCCGAGGGGGCATTGCTAAATGCGCGGCGCTATGCCTGGTTCGCAGTCAGGCGAGGCAGGCTCTTTCCGGTTAATCGTAGATTTTCCGGCTCGTCGATATCCAGCTGCAATTTGCCGTCCTGAAGCGTGACTTTGACTAGCCCGCCCTTTACGAGCTTGCCGAAGAGAATCTCTTCCGCAAGCGGTTCGCCGATCAATTCCTGGATCAGCCGCGCAAGCGGGCGCGCGCCCATTTTGTCGTCGTAGCCTTTTTCCGCCAGCCATTTGGCCGCGGGCCTCGAGATTTCGAAATGAATGTTTCGGTCCATTAGCCGAGCTTCGAGCTGATGGACGAATTTTTCGACAACGCGAATAATCGTTTCCTGGCCGAGAGGCGAAAAACTGATCGTGGCATCGAGGCGATTGCGGAATTCCGGCGCGAACAGCCTTTCGATCGCGGCCCTGTCTTCGCCCTCGCGCCGACTTCGCCCGAAGCCCATGGCGGACTTGGCCTGCTCGGCCGCGCCGGCATTCGTCGTCATTATCAGAACTACGTTGTTGAAGTCGACTTTTCGACCGTTGTGGTCGGTCAGTTTGCCGTGATCCATTATCTGTAGGAGAATATTGAATACGTCCGGGTGCGCTTTTTCGATTTCATCAAGCAAGAGCACGCAATGCGGATGCTGGTCGACGCCGTCGGTCAGCAAGCCTCCCTGATCGAATCCGACATATCCAGGCGGCGCGCCGATCAAGCGCGAAACAGCATGGCGCTCCATATATTCGGACATGTCGAATCTAAGCAATTCCACGCCGAGCGTATCCGCGAGCTGGCGAGCGACCTCCGTTTTGCCGACTCCCGTCGGCCCGGCGAACAGGTAGCTGCCGATCGGCTTTTCCGGCTCCCTTATGCCCGCGCGGCTCAGCTTGATCGCGGCGGCAAGCGCGTCTATCGCCGGATCTTGGCCGAACACGACGCATTTAAGCTTGGAGTCGAGATCTTTAAGCATTTCGGCATCGGAACGAGAGACGTTTCTCGGAGGAATACGCGCCATGACCGCGACGACTTCCTCGATTTCCTTGGCTCTGATGCTCTTGCGCCTCTTCGACTCCGGACGCAGATTCTCCGCCGCCCCGGCTTCGTCGATTACATCGATCGCCTTGTCGGGCAGTCGCCTGTCATGGATATATTTGGTGGACAGCTCCACGGCGCTCCTGATGGCGTCCTCGGTGTATCTGACGTTGTGATGCTTTTCGTACTGCGGCTTGAGGCCCTTTACGATCTTGTAGGACTCGGCAGGGGTGGGTTCGGTGACATCGATCTTCTGGAATCGTCGGGAAAGCGCGCGGTCCTTTTCGAAATATCGGCGATATTCCTTGAACGTCGTCGAGCCGGCGCAGCGCAGCTTGCCGCTTTGAAGCGCCGGCTTCAGCAGGTTCGACGCGTCCATCGACCCGCCGCTCGCGGCGCCCGCGCCGACGACGGTATGGATTTCATCGATGAACAGGATTGCGTCGTCGATTTTCTCGATTTCCTCCACGACCGCCTTCAGCCGCTCTTCGAAATCGCCTCTGTACCGAGTGCCCGCCAGGAGCGCGCCCATGTCCAGGGCGTAGATCTTCGCGTCGCCGATCACGGCCGGAGCCTTCGCTTCCACGACTTGGCGAGCAATGCCTTCGATAATCGCGGTTTTTCCGACGCCGGGGTCGCCAACCAGGAGCGGATTGTTCTTGGTGCGGCGCAGCAGCACCTTGAAGCAACGCGAAACCTCGCGGCTGCGGCCGATCAAAGGGTCGATTCGGCCTCGGGCCGCCTTTTCGTTCAAATCGACGCAAAAGCTCTCGAGCGCGCTTTTCTTGCGCTTTTCGGGACGTTCCTTCGCCTTCTCCTCGCCGCTTCCGCTCGAGCCGCTGTCAGGCTGAAGCTCCTCCGCGCTGGAACTTTTCGAGACGCCGTGGGAGATGTAGCTCACGACATCGTACCGCGAAATCCCGTTGTTTTCCAGAATCATCACGGCGCTGCTATCTCGCTCCGCGAAAATCGCAACCAGAACGTTCGCGCCGGTGATAATGTCCTTGCCGGCGGACTGGACGTGTATGATGGCGCGCTGGACGACGCGGTGGAATCCGTTGGTGGGCGTGGCCGAGGGATGCTGATCGTCGACCGCGATTTCGACCTGTTCCTGGCGAAGAGACTTTTCCAGGTCCTTGCGCAGCTCGTCGAGATTCGCGCCGACCGCTCTGAGCACCCGCGCCGCGTCCTTGTCCTCGGTTAGGGCGAACAGCAAATGCTCAAGCGTTGCGTATTCGTGCCGCATGTTGTTGGCCATGGAAATGGCGGCCTGAATCGCCGACTCTAGCGACGATGAGAATTTGGGCACGGTTCGAATCTCCAATATTCGGCGGAACGATTATTCCGCCTGCATGCCATTCTTGGCGCAAGGAAGCCAGAATTCAAGAAAAATCTTCCGGCGCCGTCCGCTTCGACCGTCAAAAACTGTCTTTGCGCCTGCGAATTTCCGCGAAAGCCGCCGCGTCGGCGGCTCCCGGCATGCCAATCGCCGACTTGACGCTCTCCAGGCTAGCGCGAAGAAACGGATTCGTTTCGAATTCGAGAGACAAGGTCGTCGGCACCGTCGGAAGATTCTTGGCGCGCAATCCAGAGATTTCAGCCTCCCGACGCTTCAATTCCTCGTTTTCGGGTTCGATCGTCAAAGCGAATCGCGCGTTCGACGCGGCGTATTCGTGGCCTGAATAGATTCGAGTCTCCGGCGGCAGGCTGGCGAGTTTGGACAGGCTGCCCCACATCATTTCCGCGGTTCCCTCGAAGATTCGTCCGCAGCCGAGAGACATGAGGCTGTCGGCGGTGAACGCCGCGCCCGGGAATACGTACGCGATGTGCCCGACCGTGTGGCCGGAAACGTCGATCACCGTTCCATGAGCGCCGCCGACGGCCACCGAATCGCCTTCCGACACCGCTTCGTCGAGCGGAGGCAGGCGAGCGGCGTCGGCGGCCGCCCCGACGACTTTGGCGCCATGATGGCGCCTAAGGCTTTCGACGCCGCCGACATGATCGAAATGGTGATGGGTGATCAGGATCTTGTCGAGCTTCCAGCCGCGGCTGTCGAGCGCCGAGGCGATGGGATCGGCTTCCGGAGCATCGACTACGGCGGTCGCGCCGGTTTCCGAATCTCGCGCTATATAGGCGTAGTTGTCGGAAAGGCATGGAACTGTTACGATTTCTAGAGTCATGATCTATTCTCGGTTTACTTTCGGAATTAGGACCGGTCGAAGCATCTTTGCGCTATAGCCAGCGGATTCGCAATGTACCTCGATGTCGTGAAATTGAACGAATTCTATTTTCGGACGCGCACCGGTCGATTCGCCGGCGCGGCGCTCGGCGACCGCGTCGACAGGATCTGGTCCGACTTGACCGGCTCGACCGTGGTCGCGTTCGGATTTCCCATTCCGCTCTTATCTAGGATAAAGCCTCGCGCCGAACGAGCTATCGCGCTGATGCCGGGCCAGCAGGGCGTTGTTCCGTGGCCCGCCGGCGGCCTCAACATTTCGGTTTTGGCCGAAGAGACCGACTGGCCTCTGCACGACGCCAGCGCCGACCGGATTCTTCTGCTGCACGGGCTGGAGTCGAGCGACAATCCTGCAGCCTTGCTCGACGAGTGCTGGCGCGTGCTCGAGCCGTCCGGCCGCATGCTCGTCATCGTGCCCAACAGAGCGGGATTGTGGGCCAGGCGCGACGCCACTCCGTTCGGGCATGGCCGCCCCTATACCGCCGGCCAGCTGGAGAGCGAACTGAGCCAGCACAGATTCGAAACGGCATGGCACGGCGCCGCGCTGTTCGCGCCGCCCAGCGACAAGGGCTTCTGGCACAGGGCGGGTCCGGCATGGGAGCGGTTCGGAAGGAGTTCGCTGCTAAGCTTCGCTGGCGGGGTTGTCCTGGTGGAGGCGATCAAGAAGATTCCGGCGCCGCACAAGCCGCCGCTGACCGAAGCCGTCAAGCGGCGGCTCAGAGATTTGGAAGAAATCGCCTCTCCGGTACCCAAGCCGGTATCAGGCCGAATGCAGTGAAAATCACCCCGAGCGGGGCGAAGCGCTGCCAAAAAAAATGCCGGCGAAAATTCCGCAAAAGCGAAAAAACGGATATTATCCTTAAATTTCAAAAGGATAGTTGAATTGAGGTTCATGGACTTGCATGGTTGCGGCTGGCAAGCCACTTTGATATTACCTCGCCCGATTTTCGGCCGCGGCTCTCATGCGGCGTTCTATTTCAACGTTCCGGGCGCGCCGGAATCGCCGCCCGCTGGGCAGAAAGGGAGGAATCGTTGTCCGAGAGCGCATCAATGTCGGCCGGGATAGCCTCGCGGTATGCAACGGCGGTGTTCGAACTGTCGAAAGAGGGGGGGAGCCTCGAGTCGCTGGAAAGCGATGTATCGCACCTTAAAAGCGCGCTCGAGGACAGCGCCGACCTTCGTTCGGCGATCGCATCGCCGGTTTACTCGCGCGAGGACATGGCGAAAGCGATTCGCGCTCTGGCCGAAAAGATGGGTTTGGGACAATTCGTGGGCAACGCGCTTTCGCTCATGGCCATGCGAAGGCGCCTGTTCGTTCTTCCGCATCTGCTTGACCGGATCGAGGAGCTGATCGACGAGGACAAGGGACTCGTCAAGGCGGAAGTCGTTTCCGCCCGGGCTCTTAGCGACGATCAGATGCATCGGCTGCAGGGCAGCCTGCAGTCGGTCGCCGGCAGGGACGTGCGCGTCGAGGCGGTGGTGGATGAAGGCCTTATTGCCGGATTGATAGTCAAGCTAGGTTCGAAAATGGTGGACAGCTCCCTGAGGGCCAAGCTGTCGAAAATAGAAAATGCCATGAAAGAGGTCGGCTAAATGAGCATTCAAGCGGCGGAGATTTCCGCCATCCTGAAGAATCAGATCAAGAATTACGGTCAGGAAGCTGAAGTCGCGGAGGTCGGCCGCGTGCTGAGCGTAGGCGACGGCATCGCGCGGGTCTACGGGCTGGACAACATCCAGGCCGGGGAAATGGTCGAATTCCCCGGAGGAATCAGGGGCATGGCCCTGAACCTGGAGGTCGACAACGTCGGCATCGTAATTTTCGGCGACGATCGGAGCATTCGGGAAGGCGACACCGTCAAGCGAACCGAAGCTATCGTCGATGTTCCGGTGGGCAACGGGCTACTGGGCCGGGTCGTGGACGCGCTCGGCAACCCGATCGACAACAAGGGCCCGATCGAAGCGGAAGGCCGGGCGGTCGCCGATGTCAAGGCCCCGGGAATAATTCCGCGCCGCTCGGTTCACGAGCCGATGGCGACCGGCCTCAAATCCGTCGATGCCATGATTCCGATCGGACGAGGCCAGCGCGAACTGATCATCGGAGATCGCCAGACCGGGAAGACGGCGCTGGCGCTCGACACGATTCTTAACCAGAAATCCTACAACGACGCGGCAAAAGACGACGAATCGAAAAAGCTGTACTGCGTCTACGTGGCGGTCGGGCAAAAGCGCTCGACGGTCGCGCAGCTGGTTAAGAAGCTCGAGGAAAACGACGCCCTGGAATATTCGATAATCGTCGCGGCCACGGCTTCCGACCCGGCTCCGATGCAGTTTCTCGCGCCGTACGCGGCGACGGCCATGGCGGAGTTCTTCCGGGACAACGGGCGTCACGCGCTCATCATCTACGACGATCTGTCCAAGCAGGCGGTCGCCTATCGCCAGATGTCGCTCCTGCTGCGGCGCCCGCCGGGTCGAGAAGCCTACCCCGGCGACGTATTCTATCTTCATTCGCGGCTTCTGGAGCGGGCCGCGAAGCTCAACGAAGACAACGGATCCGGCTCTTTGACCGCGCTTCCGATCATCGAAACGCAGGCGGGCGACCTTTCCGCCTACATTCCGACCAACGTCATTTCCATTACCGACGGGCAGATTTTCCTGGAAACCGAACTATTCTACCAGGGCGTCCGCCCGGCGGTGAACACGGGCCTCAGCGTCTCGCGCGTCGGCTCGTCGGCTCAAACCGGCGCGATGAAATCCGTCGCCGGAACAGTCAAGCTCGAGCTGGCGCAATACAGGGAGATGGCGGCGTTCGCGCAATTCGGCTCCGACCTCGACGCCGCGACGCAGCGCCTCCTGAATCGCGGAGCGAGGCTAACCGAGCTGATGAAGCAGCCTCAGTACTCGCCCCTGACGAACGCGGAAATCGTGTGCGTGATTTTTTCGGGCACCCAGGGCTATCTCGACGCCATTCCGGTCGGCGACGTCGTCAGGTTCGAACAGGGGCTTGTTCAGCACCTTAGGGACAATTGCGCGGACCTGCTCGCCGACATCACGTCCAACGACCGCAAGGTCGACGATGAACTCCGGGGCAAGATAAGGGCGGCGATCGATCCGTACGCGAAGAATTTCGCGTGAGTCGGGGCGAAAGGACGAGATAGATGCCTAGCCTCAAGGACCTGAAGAATCGTATCGAAAGCGTCAAGTCCACGCGCAAGATCACGAAGGCGATGCAGATGGTCGCCGCGGCGAAGCTGCGGCGGGCGCAGGAATCCGCCGTAAGCGCCCGGCCCTACGCGGAGCAGATGCAATCCGTGCTCGGCAATCTCGCATCGTCGGCGGCGGACTCCGCCTCGGCCCCTAAGCTGCTGTCCGGCACCGGCGCGGACGATGTCCATTTGCTGATCGCGGCGACATCCGAAAGGGGGCTTTGCGGCGGGTTCAATTCCTCGATAGTGCGACTGGTTCGCGCCGAGGCGAACAGGCTTACGGAAAGCGGCAAGACCGTCAAGATCCTGACCATCGGCAAGAAGGGGCGCGAGCAGCTGAAGCGAGATTTCGCCGGCGCCATGGTCGGCCACGTCGACCTGTCGGGCCACCGGCGCATCGGGTATCAAAATGCCCGCGACATCGCGGACGATGTTCTAAATCGCTTCGAAGGCGGCGAGTTCGACGTAGCGACGATTTACTTCAGCCGGTTCAAGTCCGTGATTTCGCAGGAGCCGTCGGCGCAGAGGCTGGTTCCCGCTTCCGTAGATCCGAGCGCGGAAGGCGAACGGAATTTCTACGAATACGAGCCCGGCGAGAATGAAATCCTCGCCGAGCTGCTTCCCCGCGCGCTCGCGACGCAGATTTTTACGGCGCTTCTCGAGAACGCCGCCTCGGAGCAGGGCGCGCGCATGACCGCGATGGACAACGCGACGAGGAATGCGGGCGATATGATCGACAAGCTGACGATAATCTACAACCGTTCGCGCCAGGCGGCTATCACCAAAGAGCTAATTGAAATAATTTCGGGTGCCGAGGCACTCTGAGCAACCGGAGATAAAAATGGCTGAAAGCAAGGCAAGCGGCGTAGTTACGCAGGTCATCGGCGCCGTCGTGGACGTGCGATTCGGCGAGCACCTTCCGCAAATCCTGAATGCGCTTGAAACCGAGAACAACGGTAGGCGCCTGGTTCTGGAGGTCGCGCAGCATCTAGGCGAAAACACCGTGCGTACGATCGCGATGGACTCCAGCGAAGGCCTGGTGCGCGGGCAGGCCGTAGCCGATACCGGCGGGCCGATAACGGTTCCGGTCGGCGACGGCACGCTCGGGCGGATTATGAACGTCGTCGGCGAATCGGTCGACGAGAAGGGACCGGTCGAATCTTCCGAATTCAAATCCATCCACCAGCCGGCTCCCGAGTATTCGGAACAGGCGACGGAAACGGAAGTCCTGGTGACCGGCATCAAGGTAATCGACCTTCTCGCCCCGTATTCCAAAGGCGGCAAGGTCGGGCTCTTCGGCGGCGCGGGCGTCGGAAAGACCGTGCTGATCCAGGAATTGATCAACAATATCGCGAAAGTGCATTCCGGGTTTTCGGTGTTCGCGGGCGTCGGAGAACGCACTCGCGAAGGAAACGACCTGTACCACGAGTTTATCGATTCGGGAGTTATCGACATCAACGACTTGCAAAAGTCGAAGGTTGCGCTGGTCTTCGGCCAGATGAACGAGCCGCCCGGCGCGCGCGCGCGCGTCGGGCTTACGGGCCTGACCCTCGCGGAGCAGTTCCGCGACCAATCGGGTACCGATGTGCTCTTCTTCGTCGACAATATTTTTCGGTTCACTCAGGCGGGGTCGGAAGTTTCCGCGCTTCTCGGGCGCATACCTTCGGCGGTCGGCTACCAGCCGACGCTCGCCACCGACATGGGCGCTCTGCAGGAGCGCATCACGTCGACCAGGGCGGGATCGATTACTTCGGTCCAAGCGATCTATGTTCCCGCGGACGACCTTACCGACCCTGCGCCCGCCACGTCCTTCGCGCACTTGGATGCGACGACAGTGCTTTCGCGCGCGATTTCGGAACTAGGCATTTACCCGGCGGTGGATCCTCTTGATTCTTCGTCGAGGATTCTCGATCCGGCCGTCGTGGGCGCAGAGCACTACCAGGTCGCTCGGGACGTTCAGGGCATATTGCAGAGATACAAATCGCTGCAGGACATAATCGCGATTCTCGGGATGGACGAACTTTCCGAGGAAGACAAGATCACGGTTTCAAGGGCGCGCAAGATTCAGAGATTTCTGTCGCAGCCTTTCGATGTCGCGCAAGTGTTCACGGGTTCTCCCGGCGTCCAGGTGCCGCTGGAAGTGACTATCGACAGCTTCAGGCGCGTCGTCGCCGGCGAATTCGACCAGCTTCCCGAAGCTGCGTTCTACATGGTCGGCGGCATTGACGAAGTGGTGGCCAAAGCCGGCAGGCTCGCCGCCGAAGCCGCTTGAGCGCGGAATAGCCCAAGATGGCGAGCAGCATGCGATTCGAACTCGTTACGCCGGAGAAGAGCCTGGCGTCCGTTCTGGCCGATGCGGTCGATATTCCGGGAGCCGAAGGCGAAATGACGGCGATGCCGGACCACGCATCGGTTCTAACGACCCTTCGCCCCGGCTTTCTCAAGGTGCGGGCGGACGGGTCGAAGGCGGAATACATGGTAACGGGCGGATTCGTGGAAATCACCGATTCGAGCGTAACGGTTTTAGCCGAAACGGTCGTGCCGGCGGAGGATGCCACCCGGGAGCAGGTCGCCCGGTTTGCCGAGGCGGCCGAAACCGAGGTTGCCAATTCGTCCGGGTCGGACAGGGATCTAGCGGAAAAGAGGCTCGGCGAATTCCGCGCTCTGCAGTCCGCCCTGCCTCGCTAGCGGCATCTGCGGCTGAATCGACCGCAAACTGGGCCTGGGCGGCCAAGGCGTTTGCATTTTCGAAGCCGAGCCGGGCCTCCCCGCTGATCCGGTCGCCGAATCGATTTTTCGCCGTAGCGTCGAGCATGGCTCGGCATAGCGGAATTCCTTCGCCGAGCATTGCCGGCGGGCAAGTTCGCGAAACGCATGTTCTAATAATGTTTCATGTGAAGCATTGCGGGAATATTATTCGGATCCGGTTGGAGAGACTTGAACCGCATTCGCGGAAACCTGGAATTTCGTAAACGGCCGCAATTCGCTCCAGTCGCGCGGCGCGGCGAATCCCTGCGCCGCAAGACATTCCCCCGAGGCGCGGGCAATCAAATTATCCGTGCGCAGTACTGGCCCACTCGAGTCGGCAGGGCAGGCCGACCTTCCTTGGAATCGCGGCTGCGGCCGCGCTGAACTTCGCCGGCGCAATTGTCAAAGAGATCTTGCGTACAGCCCCGAATAAATTTGCTTAAGCGTGCGGCTGTCGAACAGCGACGAGACCGATGTGCCCTGGGAAATGTTTCTGATCGCTCTAGTCAAAAGCGGAGCTGTCGGAAGTATGCGAATCTTTTCCATCGCGAGCGTGGACTTCGTAGGCTGGATCGAATCGGTGATCACAAGGCTCTTTAATTTGGATTTGGAGATACGGAATTCGGCATCGTTGGAAAGCACGCCGTGCGTGATATAGGCGTGGACTTCCCTCGCGCCGCGCAGAAGAAGAAGTTCGGCCGCTTTGCACAGCGTGCCGGCGGTATCGCAAATGTCGTCGACAATTACGCAGATCCGGTCGTTTACATCGCCGATGACCGTCATATCCGTTACTTCTCCCGCAATCGCGCGTCGCTTGTCGACAACCGCCAGGCCAACCTTGAGCCGCTGCGCGAGTTCTCGCGCCCGCTCGACCCCGCCGACATCGGGCGACACGACGGTAAGCGAATCCAGATTCTCGTTGAACAAATGATGCACGTCCAGCGCGAAAAGCGGCGACGCGTAAAGGTTGTCAACCGGAATGTCGAAAAAACCCTGAATCTGCGCAGAATGCAGATCCATCGTCAGAATTCGGGAAATGCCGGCTCCTACGAGCATGTTTGCGACGAGCTTCGCCGATACCGGCGTCCTCGCCTTCGTTCTCCGGTCCTGCCTCGCGTAGCCGAAGTACGGTATGACTGCCGTTATTCTCGCCGCCGACGATCGTCGAAGCGCATCGGCGATGATCAAAATCTCCATCAGATGGTCGTTTGCCGGCTTGGACGTGGGTTGGATGATGAACATGTCCTCGCCGCGAACATTTTCGTAGACTTCGACGTAGACTTCCTGATCGTTGAACCGCTCAACCCGCGCATTGACGAGGTTGACTTCCTCGGTCAAGTGGTCCGACATCGTCTGGGCGATTTCCAGCGAAAGCGCTCGGTTGGCATTACCGGATATCAATTTCATTTCGACTCTGGACTTCATTGGCAAATCCTCGAAAGGCGTTTGATTTGCTTCAGGAGGGACGGTAGGCGAGTTTCGCGGTTCATTATCATCTTGCCACGGTTATTTACATATGCGATTTGCTTGCTTCCAGCTGGAATGACCGAACTTCTTGCCGCCGTGAATTTTCGGAAATCCCGACGCTAATAATCGCCGCGGCCCACAAGGGAAAGATCGACAATGGCAAGCATCGACTATTTTTTTTCCGTACTGTCGCCATTCGCATATCTTGCAGGCGACGAACTGGAAGGAATTGCGAGAAAGCACGGCGCATCGATTCACTACAGGCCCTTCGATATTCTGTACTTGTTCACCAAAACCGGCGGCACCGCGCCCAAGGATCGCCACAAATCCCGGCAGGCCTATAGATTGCAGGAACTGAGCCGCGTCGCGAAGTTCAAGGGCATGCCGATCAATACGACTCCGGCTCACTGGCCGACCGACCCGGTTCCGGCTTCCTGCGCGATCTACCGGGCGGCAGCCGAAGGCGGCGATATTGGAAGGCTTGCGCAGACGATACTTCGCGCATGCTGGGCCGATGAACTCGACATCGCGGAGGCGGAGGTGATTGGGAACTGCCTGGAGCAAGCCGGGTTCCCCAAAAGTCTTGGATGCGATGCCGGGAAAGAATTCGAGCGGCTCTTTTTGCAAAACACTGCGAATGCCGAGGAAAAGGGCGTATTCGGCTCGCCTACCTATGTCGTCGATGATCAGGTTTTTTGGGGGCAGGACAGGCTTCCCTATCTCGATGCGTGGCTGAGCGGAGACTTGTAGCTCGCGCGGTTTTGGAATCGCGATTCGCCGCAAGCCCCCAGCGAAGGCCTAGCCGCCCGCCAAGATATCGGCGAACCTGTCGATTTCGCGATCGGTTGTCGACCAGTTGCAGACGAGTCTCGCCGACAGCGATTCGTCGCCATCCCCTTCAATGCATTGGCTAAAGGGCCACAAATAGTACTTGGCGCCCTCCCGAGCGGCGATTCGATGCAGTTTTCTTGGCCAGGAAGCAAAAACCATGTTGGCATCGACCGGATGAAGCAATCGGATTCCGGATATCGAGCCTAGAGCATTCGCCAGGCGGTCGGCAGCGAGATTTGCGCGTTCCGCCAGCTTCAGCCAAAGATCTCCTTCAAGATAGGCGTTCATCTGCGCCGACAGGAATCTGTGCTTTGATAGCAGGTGCCCGGACCTTTTGCGCCTTAGCTCGAATTCCCAAGCGCGCTCGTCATCGAAAATCACGACGGCTTCAACGCCTACAAGACCGTTTTTCGTACCGCCGAACGAAAGAATGTCGATGCCGGCCTTCCATGAAAGATCCGCGGGCTTGCACTCCAGCCGAACGACGGCATTTGCGAATCTTGCACCGTCCATATGGCAAGGCAGGCCGTGCCTTTTGGCGATCGAAGCCAATTCCGCGGTTTCCGCGCACGTGTACACGGCGCCGTTTTCCGTAGCGTTAGTGATCGAAAGAGGTCCCTTTTGAACATTGTGCACGCCGACCAGAGCCGTCGCTTCAATGGCGCTTTCAAGATTCGCGGGATCGATTTTGGCATGCGCTCCGTCGAGCAGCACCAATTTCGCGCCGCCGGTAAAGAATTCCGGACCGCCGCATTCGTCCTCTTCCACATGCGAATGGCGATGGCAGTAGATGGCCGACCAGGGCTGGCTTAGGCAAGCTAGGCTCAATGAATTCGCGGCCGTGCCCGTTGCAACCAGATAGACAGCTGCGCTCGGCGCCTCGAAAACTTCGCGAAACCTGCCAGCGACGGCTTCCATCAAGGCATCCGATCCGTAGGAGCCGGCGTAGCCTGCGTTCGCCTTCGCCAATGCGTCGACCGCCTCCGGAGCCGCAGGGCCCGCATTGTCGGATGCAAAATTCAAGCTATCGATCCTTTACGATGAAATTGCGCAAATCGTCTTCGTGAACGAACTCTTCCGAAACGTGATTTCCCGAGATGGATTTCCCCGCTTCGCTGACGCTGCGCGGGTCGCCCGACACCAGCGGATGCCATTCATAGAGAGGCTTGCCCTCCCTCAAGAGCCGGTAGGCGCAGGTCTTGGGCATCCAATCCAGGTTTTCATCGACGCTTTCGGGCGTAAGCTTTATGCAGTTGGGTACAAGTTCCGTCCGTCGTTCGTAGTTCTTGCAGCGGCAGGATTCGGAATCGAAATTTCGGCAGGTCACTGACGTATAGTACAATTCCGAATCATCCTCGTCTTGAAACTTCAGCACGCAGCAGCGGCCGCATCCGTCGCAGACGGCTTCCCATTCGGCATCGTTCAGATCGTCGAGTCCGAAGCGCTCCCAGAATCTTTCCCGAAGGTCGCCGGTCACAGATTCGGAGACCTTCGACGAGCCGCGGATTGATTTCCGTCCAAGCCGGCCGATCCCGAAACAGCGGGTGCGGCATCGCGGCTGGCCGCAGGGTTGATTTCCATGGAGGATGTCAATTCGTTGCTCCGGCTGATTCGAGTATGTCAAGCGTCCTTTCGCAGTCGTTTTTCATCTGATCGACCAATTCGTCGGCTGACTTGAATTTTAGCTCTTCCCTTTGGAATTCGACAAGTTCCACGGAGACAAGCTCACCATAGAGGCAGTTTGAAAAATCGAAAAGAAAAATTTCCAGCAACGGCGTACTTTCGCCGAAGGTTGGTCGAATTCCAATTGATGCCGAGCCTCGGTAGCGACCTGCGAAGGGACCGGTGCGCACGTTGGCCAGCGCCGCGTAGACTCCGAATTTCGGCGGATGCAGTCCCGCAATGCTGATATTTAGCGTCGGAAAACCCAAATGCCGGCCTCTTTGGTCGCCTTTTTCAACGCGTCCTTCGATGCTGTACCGACGTCCTAGCATTCTCGATGCGTCCCGCATGCGTCCCTCCGCCAGCGCCTTCCGAATTGCCGACGACGAGCATTTGCCGTTCCTATCCGAAAGCTCCGGGGCAACGGTAACTTCGAAACCGCAAAGTCTCCCGGAGGCTGCAAGCGTTTCCACGCTTCCGCATCGACGGTGTCCGTAGCGAAAATCCGATCCCACGACGACATGCGCCAAATGCAGTTTTTGCCTTAGAACGGAATCCGCGAAGTCCTCGGCTGAAAGAGAGGCCAAAGCGGAATTGAACGTCATCTCGAAAAGGAGATCGACATCCAATTCACGAAGGCGCGCAATCCGCGATTCGCTGCCCATTAGCCTGAATGGCGCCGCTTCCGGCGCGAAAAATTCTCTCGGATGGGGTTCGAAAGTTACGATTCCCGAAGGCCTGCCTTCCTTACGGGCGATCTCCTGCGCGAGGCGTATTACGGACTCGTGGCCTAGATGCAGGCCATCGAAATTGCCGATCGCCGCAACTGCTTCCGTCTCGCCGTCGCCGGGGCTCTGGCTATTCCTGAAAATGCGCATTTGCGCTTTCGGAGAGTCTAATTCGCGGTCGGAGCTATTACGCGAGCGTCGCCCTTGATGACGGTTTTTTCGCCTATTTTCGCCACGCAGTCCAAATTGACGCGATTCCTGTCCACATTGATTCCCGATACGCATACTTCTGCAATGACTTCGTCGCCTGGACGAACCGGTGCCAGAAAGGTCAAATTCTGACTTAGGTATATTGTTCCGTAGCCAGGAAGCCTTTCTCCGATCAATCCGGAAAAAAGGCTTGCTGTAAGCATGCCGTGGAGGATTCTTTCGCCGAAAATGGTACCCTTCGCCGCTTCGTCGGAAAAGTGAAGCGGGTTGCGATCTTCGGATAATTCGCCGAACATCTCCAGATCGCGGTCTCCAAATGTCTTTGCGATGCGGCTGCGCATGCCGACTCGCAAATCTTCCAGCAAAATTGATCCCGTGCCCTCGACGATGATTCTGTTCATGGCCTACCTCCATTTTCGCGCCTTTTTGCCCACGGCATCGGGACTGTCAAGCCTTGGTATCCAAGACGATCGAGACGGAAAATCCAGACGAAACTGCAACTGCTCGCCCTTTCTCGGGCGCGTGCGGGGCATAATGCATCTTGATCTTATCGGCGGCTTTGGCGGCGAACCTAGTTCGGAAGCGTCCGAACGCCTTAGTCCCGACCTCGATCATTCGGAACTTCCTCTTGCTTGCATTGTTCGTGAAGCTGCCATCCGGGTCGCGCAGTAAGCACGGAACGAATTCCTCTTGCTTGAGGGGCGCTCGCCTAGGTTGCGCGCGTGGGACTTCGCGATTCGCCTCAGTTTTCCTCTCGTGCGCGGCGGAAATTCGGGCGGCGACCCGCCGCCCTCGGTCAGGATGGTCCGGCATCGCTTGCGCGCGAATTGGCGCACGGCCTCTGCCAAGATTACGGCCGCGTTGAAAGTAACCTGTTGGAAGGGGCCTCGCGCGAAATTTTTGATCACGCGCGCGGCGGAAACCGTTGGCCTTGATTGTGAAGGCAGACTAGACCGTGCCAACCAAATCCTTCACGGAATCGGCGTATTAAAAGACCTGGATTGCGACGCGGCATGCCTTCAAGACCTGGAGGACGGTCTTGGCCGGGTTCAGCTCCGGGCCTTAAAGCGGCGGGCGCGGCGGCGCGGCGCTCGCCGGGGTTTCGAGCGCCTCGGAGCGGCGCAGGCAGGATCGCGCCGGAAAAATCCCCCGACAGCGGGACTCAATCCTATTCGCGGCGAGCAACCCAAAGGACCGCAAGAAACTTGCCGCCATGAGATATCCGCGCTCGCCCGGTTTCCGGGACTTGCACTCCGAAGCCGGCTAGTCTGTCGGGGCATCGATGTGCATCCGGTTGGCCCGACTGCCCGAGTTCCGGGGCGGGAGTTTCGGCGAATGCTTGAACGCTAAGCCGAGGAGTCCGACCCGCGCCCCTTCCCCATCCGCAGCACGACACGCTCTTTC
>MPMP01000095.1 GCA_002238565.1 Albidovulum sp. bin36 | reverse complement strand
ACGGGCCTTCGAGGCGCCGCCGTAACCTCACCTCGTCACCCAGCCGCCGAATTCCGTGATCCGACTTCCATTCCATCTTTCCTTCTCCCGAAAACGCCGCCCGCCGGGCGGGCTGCCAGACAAGGCTGCCGGTAAGGAAAGATGGCACAAGACGGGACGATTTTGGAAGCCGATGCCGGGTCAATTTTGGAAGCCGCCTGACACGCGACCGGATCATCGAGCCGCCGCCCGCTGGATATCCGGATCGTCGCGGGCGGCACCCGGGAAGGCAGGCTCCGGAACGAGTTCGTCGCCCGCTGCCACGACCTCGGATACACGCGCCTGGTCGGCGCGCGGACGCGCTACGCGGTCCATGACCGGACCGGCCGGCCGCTGGTTTGAGCAACCACATTAAATGAAGCAATTGGCGGTTCCCTCGTTCACGGTTTTTAGGGAACCCCTGCACGATTGCGCAGTCCGCGCGGCGCGCGCTCCGACAACCGTTCTCGGCAGCGTCCAGGGCGTCGGCGGCAGTCGGACAACACGGATCGTCACCGCTCTACCGAACGCTTACAGCAGAACTCTGCATTCCGATCGAGCGAAACCCCTTGAAAACAAAGGAAAAACTGCAAATCTCTCTCCGGAACTTCAGTTTAATACGCGCTGAAATCGACGGCATGCGCAATCTGGTCGAAACAGCCCGTGGTGATAGCCGCCTCTTTGCCGCCGAGCGCTCGCTCCTGCGCGCACTAGCCAATTCATTTTCCATTATTGGTCGAAAGAGAAAATTCGAGTAATCGGGCGGGCGGAAGGGGGACTTGGCGGAGCATGCGCCGGAAACCTACAGCGCCGGGGCGAGATCGGGCAAAGGTTGGACTCCTTCGGAAACGACGAGTCGAACGCGCGCCCTCGCAGTTGCGTTCAGGTTCACGGGTCCGGTTTTTCCGGCGGCTTCAGATGCAACGTAAAACCAGCCAGCGCCGCGTCGAGTGCGGCGGCGTCTTGGGACCGTGTTAGAGTGCGCGATTTTGCATCCCAAGCTTCGGACCACCCGCCAATGCCCAATTTGCCGCGGACATGGCCGCCAAATCTCGGGATCTGCAGGTTCTGGCTGGCCAGCACGTTGGAGCCGGCGCGCCGCCCGGGCGAAGCCGAGAGGATTACGATAGGCTTGCCCTGCCAGATTTTCGTCTCGATTCGGCTCATCCAGTCAAAGATGTTCTTCCAGGCGGCGCTGACGTAACCATTGTGTTCCGCAAAGGACGCAAGCAGAGCGTCCGCCGCGCCAATTCTGTCAAAGAATTCGCGGGCCGGCGCGGGGATTCCGCCCGCCCGTTCGCGGTCGATGGAAAAGATCGGCATCTCGAAGTCGTTGAGATCAAGAAACTCGATTTGCGCTTCCGGCAAAATTTCGGCCCGGAGGCGCGATGCAGCGTGTTCGACGAGCGCGCGGTTGATGGAATTGCGGCTGTTCGAGGCTGCGAAGGCAAGTATCTTCATCGGAGATCTCCCTAGTGTTTGCTAGCTGGTCCGCTTGCCGAACTTTTTTTGCGAAAAAGCACGTATCGGAGGAAAAACTAGCGATAAAGCGCCGCATCCAAGTCAGGCATGGGCGTGTCGTGCGCACCGCAGTAAACGATTGGCAACAATTCCGTCCCAAGAGCCGTCGCAAGACCTAATGCGACCGTTCCTGCAATCGGCGCGTTGATCAAACTGCGGGTCCAGGCAAGAATATAGTCTAGCAAGCCGCTCCCGGTTTGCGCATGTGGCGGATCCGAGGATTTGAGGCGCGCTATCGGGCGAACCACCTGCAGAACGCTGATCGCCTTTGCTGACGGCCATGCGACTGCCGCGGCCCTGAATCCTTTTCTGTCCGTCGGGCGGCATGTTCGCTAGAAAGCGCCCCTTGCTGCGAGAATTGGAAGGCTCGCGGGCGCCATCTGCCGGAGTCGGAGACTTTTCTAATCCAAATGCAAAAAAAATTATTCGAATGCCATTGAGGGACGGGCTGAACAGCTTAGCGGCCTAAAGTAGGCAGCGGACGTTTCTTAAGTTCTCGGCATCGGAATTTCTCCGGCGAATTTCGGAACCTGGTACCCTTTTTGCACGGCTGGCCTGCTGGCAATTCGCACGTACCAATCACGAACATTAGGATAGTCTGCTAAATCGATTTCCTGCCATTCAAAGCGCGATATCCAGGGCCAGGTCGCCATGTCCGCGATCGTGTATTCGCCTCGTTGTTCGCCGGCAATGAAATCGCGCCCCTCCAGCCGCTTGTTCAGTACGCCGTAAAGGCGGCGGCCTTCTGAAAGATATCTCTCTTCTGCGTAGTCGGATTTGCCCTTGTTGAATTTCGCGAAATGATGAACTTGTCCCAGCATCGGCCCAATTCCGCCCATTTGCCACATCAGCCACTCCACCATCCGCCAGTATTCATCGCCGCTGCAAATAAATCTTCCGTGCTTAGTGCCGAGGTAGAGAAGAATTGCGCCGGACTCCATCAGCGACAGGTCGGCGCTGCGGTCTATAATCGCGGGAATTCGATTGTTCGGAGCGACTTCAAGAAAACTAGGCGCGTGCTGCTCGCCCTTGCCGATGTCGATGCTGTGCACTTCGTAGGGTACGCCGAGCTCTTCCAGTAGAATGGATACTTTGCGACCGTTCGGGGTTGACCAAGTATATAGATCGATCAAATTTTGGCTCCTGTTCGAATTATTGGCAATCCAGGGTAGATAAGGGAACGGCGCTCAAGTTTAAAGACATGCACTTTCATCAGAAAATTCCAAGAATGCAATGCGGCTTTCGGCGGCCGGATGCGAATCTTTTCCGGCGGCTTGCTTCGTCCGGTTTTACGGCATGATTCGCGCCGTTCGGAGACATTTCCGGCACCCGGGGAGGCCAAATGTTCGAGGCCTTCGGAATTTTGTCAGGAGCTAGGAAATTTCGGGAATTCCCCTTCCGCTTGAAAGAGATATCCGGCCCTTGTTCGCCTTATAGAATCGGGACGGATCAGCCGCGCTTGGAAGGCAAAGGCGGCCAGCGAAGGCAAGGGGCGGCTCGGCTCCTAGCTACGCGAAAAAATGCCGCCATGCTGAATTCGCTCCCCTGTGATTCGCTCCGGGTCGTTCCGGCGCTCTCGGAAAGCAGTTAAGCAGGAATTGTTGTCGCGGAATCTTAAAGCCGGAGATTTAAGACGCCGATCCTTCAGCCGAAATTGCCGGCCGGGACCCGCGAAGGGATATGCGCCTTGCAACCGATGCTAATCTTGAACGGATTTCTCGCGAAGCATCGCTATGCAAGTAACGCGTTCGCGGGAGTTTAACGGAGGCGCAAAGAGCTATAGTCCTCCGAGGCTAAGCCCGCCGCATACAAATAGTACTTGGCCGGTAACGAAGCCTGAATCCTCGGACAGGAAAAATTCTATCGCATTCGCGACATCGTCGGCGATGCCGATTCTGCCCGCCGGGATTCGCCTGGCGATCTGCTCTTCCCTATTCGAGTTTTTCGGCACTTCTCCCCAAAAGTTGTCTGTCAGAATCGGCCCCGGCGCGACGACATTTACCGTTACGCCCTTAGGCGCAAGCTCCAATGCCCAGGTTTTTGCCAATCCGTGCACGCCGGCCTTGGTCGCCGAGTAGGCGGACCGGGTCGCCATTCCCATGGACGCCCGTGAACCGACAAATACAATTCGACCGAATTCCTCTTCGGTCATTGCTGGAAGCGCTGCTTTAGTCAGAGCCATCGGCGCACCGAGATGCAGCCTGGCGAGCATCTCTATGTCTTCAGGACTCGCGTCTTCGATTCTGCCCGAAATTATGGCGCCGGCATTGTGAACGATCCGGCGAACCGGCGCAATTCGGCAAACCTCCGACGCCGTTTTACGGACCTCTTCGAGGTCAGTCAGATCCAGCGCTCTCGACACCAGCAAGTCATGAGTCCAGCTTGGCTTTTCGAGTCCCAGGGCAACGACTTGCTCGTCTCGGGCGATTAGACGTTTTGCAAGTGCTTCGCCTATGCCGGAATTTGCGCCTGTAATGAGCGTGGCGCCGATTTTCGTAGATTTCTTCATGTACGGTTGCGCAAATTAGCGTTTCTATTTCCGCCGGTGGCCTCCACTAGTCAATACTACAGTTCAATCGAAATAGTTGAAACGAAATTACCTTGGCTAGGTTCCCGATGGCTGCCGAAATCGTTGCCGCAATCGCGCGAACAATCGGCCGACGTGTCGACGGCTGTGCGGAAGTGCGGGGTTTGGCGATTCCCCGCGCTTTTGCAAAATTGCTATTTTCCCCATTGTCCGATTTTTATTGCCGCTTTTGGCCGCTTTGGCCGTCGAGCGGATTGTTATCCTTTTGCGGCGGCTTCTTGATTGCTCGGATTGCCATGCGTCATCGGTTGTGTTGGCAAAGCCGATCGAACGTTGCGCTTGTTCAGTGATTCTCCGTTTGGAGCAGTTACTCATCGGGAGGAGCGGTTGCTCCGGTCATGACCGCAACCGCGTCGGACATTGAAAATTTTTCCGGATTAACGGCCGCGCGCCGATTTCCGACCGCGTACTATTGGATCGAAGCCCCGCGCTCATCGACTAGTCTTGCAGCCGGCATTCGCGCCGACATGCTCTCTCGCCCCCTTCGAATCGGCGTTGGAAGCATAAGCGACCAGCGACATATCAAAGGAGCTTCTATCGGTTGCTTGCATTCTCGCGTGCGGACGCGAAAACCGACGCAATCCGCGATTTCGCCTATTTTTCGTAATCGCCGCCCTTTTCCGCGACCGAATCCAGCTTGGCCTTGGGCGGTTTGTAGTAGCGTTCGAACCAGATAGACCAGCCTATTGAAACTAGCGACATTGCAAGGAAGAACGCGCTGTAGGGAGAGGTCAGGAAAATCGTCGCATCGCCCTGAGAGCTTGTCAGCGCAACGCGCAAGTGCTCCTCAAGCTGGGGCCCGAGAACTAGGGCGAGCAGCAGCGGAACGACCGGCATTTCCAGCCAGCGCAGAGCTAGGCCGATCAAGCCGAACGCAAACATGATATAGACGTCGAAAAACGAATTGCGAAGCGAATAGCTGCCGACAACGCACAGGACCGCAATCAACGGCAGGAGTATGGATTTCGGCGCAGCGAGCAATCTCACGAGCACGCGAATTGCCACGAGAGCAATTGCCAGATTGAAGATGTTGGCCCAGAAATATGAAAAAATCACCGCGTAGGCGAAGTCCGCTCTTTCAAGAAACAGAAGAGGACCGGGAGCCAATCCGTGAATCAGCAAGGCGCCGATTAGGATCGCGGTAACCGCGTCGCCAGGAATACCGAGCGTCATCATCGGTATCAGGGCGCCTCCCGCCACGGCGTTGTTGGCGGATTCCGGCGCGGCGATGCCTTCGATCTCGCCCTTTCCGAATTTATCGCCTCGATGCGAGATCTTCTTTGCGTAGTCGTAGCTTATGAATGCGGCGATCGGACCGCCCGCTCCAGGCAATATTCCGAGGAAAGTGCCGCAAAGCGACCCGATCGCAGTCGAAATTCTAATCCGGGCCAAATCTGCGGCGCGAGGTATCACCGATCCGAAGGAATACGGCTTGCTTGTCGATTGATTCGTGCCGCTTCCTAGATTTTCGACGAGTTGCGGAATAGCGAACAAGCCGATCATTGCCGTAAGGAAGTGAATTCCGGCGAGAAGGTTGGCGTTGCCGAAAGTGAATCGCGCCGTGCCCATGACGGGATCCTGCCCCACAGTAATGATCAGCAGGCCGATGCAGGCCGACAGCAGGCCCTTGACCATGGACCGGGATGTGAATCCGCATATGACGGTCATTCCGAAAAATACTAGGGAAAACAAATCCGCGGCGCGGAAGCCCAGGGCAATATCGGCGAGAAGCGGCGCGATTAGGAACAGGCAGGCGAAGCTAACCATGCCGCCGAAAAAACTCGCGCTGATTGAAATTCCCAGCGCTCGCCCCGCCTCGCCTTTCTGAGTTAGAGGATACCCGTCGAGCGCCGTCGCCGATGCGGACGGCGTACCCGGAATATTCAGAAGTATGGCGGAAAAACTGCCGCCGGTCATCCCCGAAACGTAGAGGCCGAGCAGCAAGGCTATGGACATGTTGGGATCTAGAACGAACGTAAGCGGCAGGAGCACGATTATTCCGGTTGAAATCGTCATTCCCGGAATCATGCCGAAAATTAGGCCGAGCACGGCTCCGACCGCCGTGGCCGCCAAATTCGGAGGACCGATCGATTGGAGGAATCCGGCGGCGATATCGGAGTTCAAGGTCTTACAACGAAAACAGGCCGCGCGGCAGAATGATTTGAAACCCGTAGCGGAAAAGCGCGAAAACGACCACGGGAATCGCAATGGAAAAGCATGCGATCGCAATCTTGCTGCGGTTGCCGTACAGGGTCATCAAGACAGCGAAGAAGACAGCGCTGGATATTATGAAGCCGATCCCCGGCATCGCCGCCAGATAGGCGGCGAACGCCAGGATCGCCGCTGCGGACCGCCAATTCACCGAGCGGGATTCCGAAGAGCCTTTCGAAATCCGGTACGCCATGAATCCCGATGCGGCCATGGCCAGGGACAGCGACAGCAGGGCGGCGGCGATTACTGTCGGGAAGAATGCGGGGCCCGGCGTATGGGGCATTGACGCGCGCTCGGGAAGTCCCTGGATTTGCACGGCATACCAGATTCCGAAAGCCGAAATCGCAAGGCCCGCAATAATGTTTCTGCGAGCCATGTTCATTGCCCGGTCCCCGCCTCGGCGGCCCCTAGCCGCTCAAGTCCGCGTTTTTCAGTATTGTCTCGATAGTCTCGTTGTCGGCCGCCAGAAGTTCGTCGAAGGCCGCTGAATCCAGAGGATCCACGGTAAAGCCCTTTTGCGCGGCCAAATCCATGAATTTTTCGGACCGAGCGGCTTGCGCCATTGCTTCCGCCAGCCTGGCTTTCACGTCCTCCGGCGTGCCCTTCGGCACGGACAATCCGCGAAAGAGGTCGAGTGCGATATCGTAGCCGAGTTCCCTAGCTGTTGGAACGTCGGGCATGACGGAATTTCGCGAGCCGGACGGCATGGCGAGCAGCTTCAGCTTTCCGGCCTTGGTGAGGTTCACCGCGCCGGTAAGCGGCGCGATCATGGCATCCGCCTCGCCGCTCAGAACCGAAGCGTTCCGCCTCTTTATTCCGACCGGCAAATGCGTAACTTCGCATCCCGCGGCATCCATAAGCGCGATCGCGGCAAGATGGGTCGCGCTTCCGGACCCGGAATTCGAAACCTTGAGGCTTCTCGGATTGTCGCGGCATTCGGCCACGAATTCGTCGAACGTATCCCATCGAGCGTCGCCGCTTACGGCGAAGGGCATGGGTTGCCATTCGACGCGCCCGACATGGTCCATCGCATCGTATGCGTAGTCCACGTTGCCGAGGTTGGTCGTGGTGAGTATCGACGTGGAGTTCCAGGCGACGGTGTAGCCGTCGGGCGCGGCGTTTTTAAGATAGGTATAGGCGACCGCCCCGCCTCCGCCGACCTTGTTGATCGGAATCAAATTTACGCCGAGTATCCTGCTCATTTCGGTTGCGAGCAGGCGGCCTTCGATGTCCGCGCCGCCTCCCGCGCCGAACGGGATTATGAATTCGATCGGCTTCTCCGGATAGTCCGCGCGCGCCGCGCCGAATGCGCCTGCGACCGCGAATGCGCTCGCCGCGACGACCGAATTAATGAATGCTCGTTTTGGAATCATGTCTTGTCTCCGTTGGATGATAGGGTTGGCAGTTCTACTCCGCAGCCATGGCAAGCCGCGTTTCATCATTCGAGCTCGACAGTTCGGCCATGGCTTCCAGCACCTTTTCGGGAGTCGCTGGCAGCGAGGTAATCCTGACGCCGACCGCGTCGTAGATGGCGTTGATGATCGCGGGCGCCGTCGGGACCAGGGACGGCTCCCCGATGCCCTTGGCGCCGAGCGGGCTCAGCGGGTCGCGGTCTTCGATGATCGTCGAATTTATTTTCGGAACATCCAGCGAAGTCGGCAGGATGTATTTCGCGAAGCCCGGCGTCGACGTGCGGCCTTCCGCCTGCTTGTAGTGCTCCATAAGCGCCTGCCCCAGCCCCTGAACGATTCCGCCTTCGATCTGGCCTTCAACACCGCGCGGGTTTATCGCCCGGCCGACATCATGCGCGGCCCAGATGCCCAGCACCTGGACTTCTCCCGTAACCGTATCGACTTCCACCTCCGCGACCTGGCAGCCGTAGACATAGGCCTGCCAGGGGCTGCCGGAGCCGTCGACGGGATCCAGTCCGGTGCCGCGCGCTGTGAAAGTTCCTGATCCGACCGGTACGATTCCCCGCTTTTTGGCGATGTCGACCGCTTCCTCCATCGTCGCTTTGAAATTGGTTCCCCTCGCCCAGATTTCTCCGTTGAACGCTTCGATCGAATCCGCCGGCACGTTCCAGTGGCTCGCGATTTCCGCATCCAGCCTCGCGCGGGCTTCCCTGCATGCCAGAGCCACGGAATTGCCGATCATGTAGGTTTGCCGCGTGGCGCCGGCATGAGCCGCTTCGGGCGATCTAGCGGTATCGTTGTCGCCGATCGTTACGTCCCGCGGCCGAATTCCGAGTTCGTCGGCTGCGACCTGGGCGAGCAGAGTTAGAATGCCTTCGCCGATTTCGGTTACGCCGGTTACGACTTTAGCGGTCCCGCCGTCATCGAGTTCGACCCATGCGCCGGCGCGATCGATGGTCGCCGTGCGCGCGATTCCATACCAGGACGCCGCCATGCCGCGCCCGCGCGCTTTGCCGTCGTCCCCGCGTCGCTTCACGGGATCGCCTTGTCGAATTCTCGCGCCGAGCGTGCAGGGCAGCCTGTTGCCGTCGGTGCCGAGGTCTTGTCTCGCAGGGCCGCGAACCGTCGGCGGCCCCGCCTCCCACTGCGATTTCTCTTCCGCGGCATCCAGCACCCGATCCAGCGACACCGGGCCCAGCTTTTGCTTGGTATGCGTTCGTCCGCCTTCGCGCATCATGTTCCGCCGCCGAATTTCGAACGGGTCGATCCCGAGCTCGCCGGCCGCGATATCGAGCATGCATTCCGTCGCGAACTGGGCTTGCATGGCCCCGAACGTACGAAACGCGCCGGACGGCGTATTGTTCGTGTAGACGCCGATCGTATCGATCTCGACATTCGGTATGTCGTAGGGGCCGCAGGAAAGGATGGCCGCCTTGCGCATGACCCCTTCGGTGGACATGCCGTAGGCGCCGCCGTCGGACAGCATGTCGAATTCGGCCGCGGCGATTCTTCCGGTCGAGTCCAGCGCCATGCGGTAATGGATCGTCGCAGGATGCCGCTTCGCGGTGGAAATGATCGATTCTTCGCGCGTGAAGACCAGACGCACCGGCCGCCCAGACTTCATCGCGGCCAATGCCAGCATGCCCTGGTAGATCATGTCTTCCTTGCCGCCGAAGCCGCCGCCGACGGGACTCATGATAAACCGCACCTTATTGATGGGCTTGTCAATGATTTTGGCGAGCATGTGCCGGTGGTGCGTGATGTTCTGGCTCGGCGAAATTACCGTAACCACGTCGTCGTGATCCACGTAGGCAATTCCGGCTTCGGGCTCCAGATAGGCGTGCTCGACCGGCTGGGTCCTAAAAGTTTCCTCGATGATCAAATCGGCTTCCGGGAACGCTCGTTTCGTTTCGCCCTTCCTGACCGGGATGCGCTTGACGACATTGTCCGAGGAGTATTCGTGAATTACCGGCGCGCCGGGCTGCATTGCATCGCTCGGATCGAACACGGCGGGAAGCGGCTCGTACGAGACTTCAATTCTGTTCAGAGCGGATTTGGCGGTTTCGACATCTTCCGCCGCGACGGCCGCGACGGCTTCGCCGACATAGCGCACGACGCCGCGCGCCATGACGGGCTGGTCGTGGACAAATACGCCGAAGCCGTCCTTGCCCGGCACGTCGCCGGCAGTAATGACGCAAGCGACTCCCGCCATTTCTTCGGCCGCGGACGTATCGATGGATTTTATGCGAGCGTGCGCATGCGGGCTTCGCAGAACCTGCATATGCAGCATGCCCGGAACGACCATGTCGCCCGCGTACTTGATGCGACCGCTTACTTTGCTCGGCGCATCCATTCTTCGCACGCTTGCGCCGATGAACGAGCCGGTCGCGGCAAAGCGATCGTCCTCCGGCAATTCGAGCTTGCCGCTCAATGCGTCCCGCGCGATTTCAACGGCTTCGAATATTTTTGCATACCCGGTGCAGCGGCAAATGTTTCCGCCAAGCCGCTCCTTGATTTCTTCCAGCCCGGCATTCGGATTGTCGCGCAATGTCGCCGTGGCGGCCATGACCATCCCGGGAATGCAGTATCCGCACTGGCTCGCCCCTGTTTCATGGAAGCCCTTCTGCAGCGCGCTAAGCTGACCGGTCGCCGCCAGGCTTTCAACCGTCTCGATTTCGGAGCCGATCGCTTTCGCAACCGGGACCAGGCAGGACTTGACGAGCTTTCCGTTGAGGAAAACCGAACACGTGCCGCATTCGCCGGCCCCGCAGCCTTCCTTCGTGCCGGTGAGGCCCAGATCATCCCGCAAAAAATCTATCAGACGCAAATGGGGCTTGGCGGGCTTCGACACTTTTCGTCCGTTGACGGTCAAGTTCATGTCCAGATTACGCATACGCCCAATCCCTTCGTTCCGCCGTCTCCAGCCGAATGCCGCAGTTTTCCAGCGCGTTTACTAGCGCGCGCCTGATAAATCCCGCGACAACATGCTTCCTGTATTCCCTGCGCGTTCTCGACTGGACCAGGCCGCCGATCATTTGCGAGGCGGAGGATATCGCGCCGAGGCATATCTCGCTGTTCCTAAGAAAATTTTCCGGACCGGGCAGGCGCACCGGCGTAGGTCCGATTCCGGCCATCGCGAGACGCACGTCGGCGAACGAACTCCCGTCCTCGGACGGCCGAACCAGGCAGGCGGCGCAAACGGTCGATATCGCGAGCGACCTTCGATGGCCGACTTTTTCGAAGGAGCCGCCGCAGCCGCGCATGTCCTCGCATGAAACGCCGGTCACGATTTCGCCGGCATTCAGCGCCGTCTTTCCGGGTCCCTCTACGAATTTCTCGACGGGTACTCGGCGCCTGACCACGCCGCCGCCGTCCAATCGGGCGATTTCCACTGTTCCGTTCACGGCCAGCAATGCGGCGGTTCCGTCGGCGGCGGGCGAGGCATTGACCAAATTGCCGGCTATCGTCGCCTGTTCGCGAAGCTGATCGTCGGCAAACCATACGGCGCAATAGGGCATGCACGGCAGGGACGCGGCGAGATCATCTTCGGAAAGAAACTCTTGAAACACCAAATTCGCTCCAAGGCGGATGCGTCCGCCCTCGCGGCGGTAGCCGCCCATTTCCGGAACCCGGGTTACGTCGACGAGCAGCGGCAGGGACACGTCGCCCGCCCGGCCCTCCCTCGCCCACGGAAGCAAATCCGTGCCGCCTGCGATCAGTCGGCTTCCCTCGGGAGCCCGCGCCCAGATTTCGAGAGCGGTTCTCAAGCTATCGGGAATTTCATATCTATCGCAGTAAAGCATGTAGGTTCAGCGTTCTCAGGCTATTCCAGCATTCCATGATTTCGACCGGCATCATTTTTTACGACGACCTTTATGGCGTCGTCGATGCGCTCCTTCGCGTAGCGAATAGCCTCCGGCAGCTCGTCCAGCGAAAAGGTGTGCGTGTGAACCAGCGTGGCGTCGAATCTCTTTTGGCGCATGAAAGCCTCGGCTCTATGCGTGGCGGATTTGCCCTCGCCGCGGATGCCGAAGACGTAGATGTTGTTGCGGACGATATGCGCAAGGTCGACTTCCACCTGCTTGCTCGGAAACGCCGCCAGACATATTCTTCCGCCGCGATTGACCATTCTCGCGGCTTCGTTGAACGAATTCGCGGCTCCGGAGCATTCGAGGACGTAGTCGGCTCCGGCGCCGTTCAGAATCGATCGCACGGCGTCCACCGGATCTTCTCTGCGAACATTCACGATGTGGTCCGCTCCGAGCTTGCGTCCGATTTCCAGTCTGTTGTCGCGCGTTCCGGTCAGAACAACCGGCTGGGCGCCCAGGGACTTTGCGACGGCAACCCCCAGAAGGCCGATCGGGCCGGGTCCGGTAACGACGACGCTTTCGCCGGCGACGAGTCCCCCGAGTTCCGTAAGGCCGTACATCGCCGTGCCCGCCGTAACTACAAGCGTTGCCTCTTCATCGGACATGCTGTCGGAGATCGGTATCACGGTGTTAACGTTGTTGACCTGGTATTCGCAGAATCCTCCGTCCGTCGTAAATCCGTTCGCTCGGTGCCCCTTGTCGACGCTTCCGTAGTTTTTTCCATAATTGTGGCATGACGTATACATGCCCTCGCGGCAGCGCTTGCACTGGCCGCAGCCCGCATGGATTTCGACCGTGACCCTGTCGCCGATACGTAACTCGTCGACTCCGGGGCCGAGCGCGGCGACCGTTCCCATATATTCGTGCCCCGGCGTGAAATTCTTTCCATGCGGGGCCCCGCCTTGAATCATTGCCGGCGGGCCGTGGTAAATTATCTCCAGATCCGTTGCGCAAATTGCGACAGCGTCGATTCTCAATAGCACTTCCGCCTTGCCGGGCGCGGGAACCGGCTTTTCGACAAGCTCCAGTTCGCCCGGGTCGTTGAGCACCCAAGCCTTCATTTTTTCCGGCACGTGGAAATCGCCATCCATTTTGACATTCGCGGCCATGTTCAAAATACCTGATTCCTTCGCTTGCGGATTCGCGCTACGCTGCGACGCCCGGTCGGCCGGAGCGGTCCTTGGGGCTTTCGAGGAGCTTGGACAAGGTCGATGCCGTTTCCCTGACCGAGTCGCATGCCGACCTGAATGCTTCGCTCCGCTCAAGGGCTTCGGGCGTTGAGCAGCTGACCGATCCTATGACGGCGCCGTACTGGTTTCGAATTGCAGCCGCGACGTTCGAAACACCGGGCTGAAACTCCCCCACTTCGACCGCGAAACCGTTCCGCCGCACGAGCCTCAATTCTTCCAGCAGGTCGGCCAGCTTCAATATTGTGCGGTCGGTAAATCGAGCAAGGCCTTGCTCCGCGATGACTTTAGCGATTTCGGTTTCCGGCAGCCAAGCCAGTATCGCCTTTCCGGCGGCGGTGGCGTGCGCAGCCCTCCCGTCGTTGGCTTTCATTTCCGTCAGGGAATTTCCTGAAGGAATCTCCGCCAGGGATGTAAGCTTGCACCCGTGCATGACGTAGAGCCGAACAGTTTCGCCGGTTGCCTTGTGAAGCCTGCGCAATTCGGGCATCGCAATTTCGAGAACGTCGAAATGGATCAGGCGCCTGCTAGCCACTTCGTGGAGCTTGTTGCCCAAATTATAGCTGCGGTCGCGATTGCTTTTTCGGGCGTAGCCGCGCTTGACCAGAGTGGAAACGAGATGGTGGCAGGTCGAGACGTTGAACCCGGTTTTTTCCGCTATTTGCCGCAGCTGGGTGCCGCTTTCGGATTCCGCGAGGAGTTCGAGGATGTCGAAAGCTCGCTCCACGGACTGGACGGTGCGGCTCGTCCAGACTTCGCGCACGGGAATGTCGACGGCTTCAAGCCCGTCGCCTTCAGCAATTTCGCGGCCGTTTAAATCTTGCTGCATCGAATTTTTCGAATCAGGAACGAGGAATCGACCCCTTTTAAAATAGGCAAGCGAATCTGGCAACAAATTTTATAAAGGCAAATCTAATTTGCAATTATCAAAAACAATCGCGGGCGGCGGCGAGCGCGAACGCTATTTGCGCGCCATTCGTCCTTCGGGTTCCGGGAGCCAGGCTAAAATTCAAGGGTTGCTCAATGGACAAGCTCGGGGTTATCCAGAATAACGGAATGCGATTTCTAAATCTCGGATCGGGTCGGCATGCAGCGTTATTCGTTTTTTTCACTCGCGCTCAATGCGCTGAGCGGGCACCGGAATTGGCGCTGCGCCTGGAGATCGCCGCAGTTGCAGAAACGCTACGATGTCGTTGTCGTCGGGGCCGGCGGACACGGGCTGGCGACGGCCTACTATCTGGCCAGACGGCACGGAATTACAAATGTTGCCGTGCTCGAACGGGGATGGCTGGGCGGCGGCAACGTCGGGCGCAACACGGTGACCGTTCGCTCGAACTATCTCAGGGACGAATCGCTCCCCTTTTTTACCAGGTCTGTAAAACTGTTCGAAGGATTGACGCGGGAGCTCAATTTCAACTTAATGCACTCGAATCGATCCATGATCGATGTCGTTCAGACCTACGGCAAGTTGCGGGACTTGCAGCGACGGCAGCTGATCATGGATTTATACGATTCCAGCTACGAGAGAATTTCCGTCGAGGAGCTTCGCCGGCGCGTGCCGCCGCTTACCGGCGGAGGGCAAGGGTCGAGGCTGCCTGTCCTGGCGGCTTTCGCGCATCGCGACGCGTCGGTAAACAGGCACGATGCCGTCGCGTGGGGATATGCTCGCGCAGCCGACAGCCTCGGCGTCGAAATCCACGAAAACACGAAGGTCACGTCCATTAGCCGCGATTCCAGCGGCAAGATTTGCGGCGTCGAGACCACTCGAGGATCCGTTCGCGCGGGCAAAGTAGCAATTGCCGTCTCCGGCCATACGACGACCCTTACCGAGACGGTCGGGCTGAAATTGCCGCTCCGCACGATCAACCTTTCGGCATTCGTTTCCGAACCCGTGAAGCCCTTGATCGATGTCGTGGTGAATTGCCCCGATGTCGGCGTCTATTTCAGCCAATCCGACAAGGGAGAGCTAGTAATAGGAGGCGCGACGGACCTGGGCCAGTCGTTCCGGCGGGACATAAAGCAGACAGTATTCGAGGATACGGTTTGCGCGCTTCTGGAGCTATTTCCGTCGTTCAGGAATCTCAAGCTGCTGCGGCAGTGGGGCGGCCATGTCGATATCGCCCACGACGGGTCGCCGATCATATCGAAAACTGAAGTTCCCGGCCTCTATGTAACCGCAGGATGGTGGGGCGGCTACAAGGCGATACCCGCCGGCGGCGAAGGATTTGCCCATCTCGTTGCGAACGACGAGCCCACTAGGTTGATTGCGCCGTTCGGAATCGACAGATTCCGCAATCTGGATTTTATCTTCGAGTCCGGAACGACGACGGTGCGCTAATCGACTGGAAGGAATAGATGCTCGAAATCTGCTGCCCGTTCTGCGGGCGTCGAAACGAAAGCGAATTCAGCTACGGAGGCCCGGCGGCCATGAGGCGGCCGGAGCGGCCCGAGGATTTGAGCGCCGAGGACTGGGTCGAATACTTGACTGTTCCCAGCAATCCTCTTGGACCCGTTCTCGAACATTGGTGGCACGCTCGCGGCTGCGGCGCGTGGATTACGGTCCGGAGAGATACCGGGACTCACGAAATCAAGCCGGACTCCGATGATGCCTAATTCCTACCGATTGAAAGACGGCGGTCGAATCGACAGGTCGAAGCCGCTGCGTTTTCAATTCAACGGCCGCGAGTACCGGGGATGCCAGGGCGACACTCTCGCCTCGGCGCTGCTTGCGAACGGCATTCATTTGACGGCGCGCAGCTTCAAGTACCATCGTCCGCGCGGAATAATTTCGGCGGGATGCGAAGAACCCGGTACGTTCGTCGAGCTTCTCGGGCCAGATTCATCGGGAAACCGAGCCGCAACCATGGTTCCGCTCGCGGACGGGCTGAAAGCGAAGTCCGTAAATTGCTGGCCGTCGCCGGAATTCGATCTGGGGGGAATCAATCAATTTCTGGCTGGGCTCCTGCCTGCGGGATTCTACTACAAGACATTCATGTGGCCGAGCTGGCGACTTTACGAACCGCTGATTAGGAGGGCTGCCGGACTTGCCGAAGCTCCGGCCGGCGAGTTCGACGGCCGCGAATTCGAAACTCGGCATGCGCACGCCGACGTTCTGGTCGTAGGCGCGGGACCCGCCGGGCTGTCGGCTGCGCTGCATGCGGCGCGCGCCGGAGCTCGCGTTATGCTGGTAGACGAAAACGCGGAAGCCGGAGGCTCGCTGCTCGATGGCCGCGAGAGGATCGACGGAGCCGCGCCCGGCGAATGGGTGCGATCCGCAATCGACGAATTGGCCGGGATGAACAATGTCCGGCGCCTCGGGAATTCAACCGCATGGGGCATTCGCGAGCATAACCTGGCGCTGATTCTCGAACGCGGCGGCGAAAAGCCGGGCGCGATGCTTAGAAACTGGCGCGTTCGCGCTGCTCGAATCGTTGTTGCAACCGGAGCGATCGAGCGTACGCTCGTGTTCGCCAACAATGATAGGCCCGGCGTCATGCTTGCATCGGCAGCCCTGGCGTACGTGAATCGATTCGCGGTTGCGCTCGGTCGGAAGGCCGTCGTCTTTACCAACAACGATAGCGCTTACGCGTCCGCGGGATGTCTGAAAAATGCCGGAATAGATGTACGGGCGATAGTGGACTGCCGCCGGAACGTGCCCGAGGCGGCGAAGCTGCGGGCGGACGGCGTAAGAATTCTTCGGGGCTGCGTTGTTTCGGAAGCGCATGGAAGGAAGCGAGTCAGCGGCGTGACCGTGCGATCGCGTTCAACCGGAGAGGATTGCGAGAGCATTGAATGCGATCTGCTGCTGCACTCGGGCGGATGGAATCCGGCGGTTCATTTGTTTTCCCAGTCGCGCGGCGATCTGCGTTTCGACGACGCTCTCGCGGCATACGTGCCGGTGGCGAGTTCTCATCCCGTTGCGTGCGCCGGGGCGGCCGGCGGCCGAATGACGCTTGCCGGTTCATTGGCGGATGGAGCAAGAGTAGGCATAGAGGCGGCCGTCGCGGCGGGCTTTCCGCGCATTCCGGCCGCGCTCCCTTGCGCAAGCGAAGATTCGTACTCGATAGAAGCATTGTGGAACGTCGAGCCGCGAGGCGCCGGAAGGAAATGCTTCGTCGATATCCTGAACGACGTAACGGATGGCGATATCCGCCTAGCTCTGCGTGAAGGCTATCGCAATGTCGAGCAAGTCAAGCGCTATACGACGGGCGGCATGGGCCTTGACCAGGGCAAGACCGGAAACATCAATATTCTCGGAATCATCGCGGCGGCGCAAGGGCTGGCCCTGTCCGAACTAGGCACGACGACATTCCGCTCGCCCTATGCGCCGGTTGAGTTCGGCGCGATCGGCGGCACGCGCTCAGGACCGGTTTTCCTTCCCTATCGCCATACGCCGGTAACGGCATGGAATATCGCTCGCGGCGCCGTCATATACGAAGCCGGCGCGCGATGGCGAAGGCCGGGCTATTTCCCGATAGGAGCCGAAACGCTTGATGAAGCGGTCGAACGCGAGTGCAAAGCCGTACGCAACGGCGTCGGAGTTTACGACGGCTCGCCCCTGGGGAAGTTCGAACTGAATGGCCGCGACGCCTCGAAGCTGCTTGAGCTTGCGTACGCGAACTCGATTGAATCCTTGAAGCCGGGACGGGGAAGATACGGAATTATGCTGTCCGACGACGGTCTGATTCTGGACGACGGCGTGGTTTTCCGATTGTCGAAATCTCGGTATCTCGCGACGACTTCCACCGCGAACGCGGATCTCGTGCACCGCCACCTGGAATTCATTCGGCAGGTAGAGCGCCCCGAATGGGACGTTAAAATCACCGAGGTCACGAGCCAGTGGTGCAACGCGACTATCTGCGGGCCGCAAGCCAGGGAAATCGTCGAGGGCCTAGGAACCGACATCGACCTCGACCCCGAGAGCTTTCCCTTCATGACTTGGAGGCAAGGCCGCGTCGCGGAGTTCTCCTCGCGCGTTTTTCGCGTAAGCTTTACCGGCGAGCTTTCATTCGAGATAAATGTAGCGCCTCGCGATTTCGCAGCCTTGTGGGATAGGATCATGGATGTCGGCGCGCCGTACGGCATCGCTCCGGTAGGCTCGGAATCAAACCATGTGCTAAGAACGGAAAAAGGCTTCCTTTCGCTCGGCCATGAAGTTGACGGGACCGTCGATCCCTACGATCTGGGCATGGGATGGATTATGTCCGGGAATAAGCTCGACTCTATCGGGCGAAGATCGGTGGAACTGCGGCGGCAGGGCGGAGCGCCGCGACGCGAACTGGTGGGACTGCTGCCCCTGGATCCGAACATGGCGATTCCCGAAGGATCGCCTCTGACGCCCGAAGGGCGAAAGACGCGCACGGAAGGATTTGTATCGGCCTGCGTAAAAAGCGTCGTAAAGGAGCGATGGATCGCGCTGGGTCTTTTGGAGCGGGGGCGAGCGCGAATAGGGCAAACGGCGCATGCCAGGGTCAAGGGAGCGATCATTCCGGCGAAGGTCGTCGCTCCGTGCTTCTATGATCCGGAAGGATCGAAGTTAAGGAGTTGAGATGCGCTACGATGCTTCGGTCGCGAAACAGGAATTGCAGGCCCTGTTCGATATCAAGGGGCGCGCGGACGAAGTTCGCGAGTATCTCGCCGGCGTCGCGCGGTTGCTTCCCGGTTCTCCATGCACGTTCGCAGCGGACGGGTCGCGCACGATCTATTTTCTGGGACGTAGCCATTGGCTGCTTCGCGCCCCTCTCGAACAGGAAATCGGCTTGCTTGAGGAGTTGCGCCCGGACGATGCGACTGAAGAGCTGAGCGTAGTACTCGTTTCAGATTCCTATGCATTTTTTGAAATATCGGGAACCGATGCGCCAGATATAGTGTCCATCGCCTCGCCTTTGGATATAGGCTCGCGGGCATTCCCTGAATTCGGCGCAACGTTTACCGAAGCGTTCGGCATTAAGGCTTTGCTTGCTCGCAAGCCGGGGGACAGGGGAGCGTACGAATTGGCTGTCGACCGGAGCTACGAAAACATGGTTGCCGAATACTTTCGACGCATCCTGAGATAGAGCGTTTGCGGATGCCGGCAGGAATCGCCGCAATGACTGTTCCGCGTAAAAATTCCTCCATGCCTAGGATTCGACGGGACTGGCGATGAGAGCGAGCATGTCGCCTCGCTCTACCATTCCCCGATTCGTGTGCGCCAGAGCCAGCCCGGCCTGTTTGAAGACGATTTCAATGGATCCCCGGTCCGGCTCGTCGATAAAATGAAGCCAGCCTGCAGTTTGATTCCTGGCTACGAATTGGCCGGAGGAGAATTTCCGCTGAAAAAGGCCCCTGGCCGGTGAATGCAGGTTCTGCTCCGCGCTTGAGATTTCTACAAGCGTTGATCCGGATTCGGACGCAAATCCATGATTTCCCTTCAAGGCTCCTGAATGCGCCAGGAACCGCATTAATCCCGACACGGTCCGTTCGACGATGGCCGGATCGACGCCTCCTCCTCCGCCGAGTTCAGCGGCGATCATTGGAACGCCGCACCGAGCCGCGGCGGAATTCAGGGAGCGATCATCGTTGTAGGAGCCCAGGACCCAGATGTAGTCGAGGCCGAAGGCGCGCGCCAGATCCAGATTGCGTTCGAATAATTCCGTTGACTGCGTTCGCGTGGCGAGAACGCAGGGCTCGAATACGGATGCCTTGCCGCCAGAATGAAGATCGATGACGGCATCGCATTTCGGGATTAGCGACGACTCCAGGAAATGCGCTAGCATCGCTGTCGGACCGCCGTCGGGATCGCCGGGAAAAGCGCGGTTTAAATTTTCGCCGTCCAGGGGAGACACCCGCGAGGTCGCTTCCATGGCCTGCGCATTGATCGCCGGAAAAATAATGACGCGCCCGCCAACCTCCTTGTCGGCTAGCATCGAAGAAAGCTGCATTAGAGCTGCGGGCCCCTCGAATTCGTCTCCGTGAATGCCGGCGATCATCATTACGGTTGGATAATTGGAATTGCCGATTTTGATGACAGGCGAAGCGTAGAATCCGAGCGGGCATCGATTGTCCGACCAGCGAAAACGCAGTTCGCCGATTTGACGGCCCGGCAAATCCAGATCTACCGAAAGCTGAACGCGCGAACTTCGTTTTTCTGTTGTCATGGCGATGGCTGGGACGACTGCATTTCTATGAGAGACATGCTGCATTATTAAATTACAAGATTCCAGAAAGCGAATTGCGAGTTCCATTTGATTGCGTGAAGCGCAACCGACGAAGAATAGGGGAGTTTCGCATGATTCCAGTGCGCGCCAAGTCTTCCGTCGGGAGGACCGCGCCCCGTACAGCAGCTGTATGCGAAGACAACCCGCCTCCGGTCCAAGCATTGAAGGACAGGCGCCACAGGAAGCGGGTTTTTGAGGAAAATCTGCGTTTGCGCGATTGGATGGACTGCGAGCTCAACGCTCTGGGTCTGCGCGCTTATCCGAGCCGGGGCAATCTCAATCTTGCCGAATTCACAAATCCGGCTTCGGATGCCCGCGAAGCAACGCTCGCCCTCCGGCGCAAAGGCATTTCGATTCGCAGATTCGAATCCCCCGCCTACGAGCGATTCATCCGAATTACGATTGGCGGGAACCTCATCTTCGCGCCGCGGTCAAGGCGATTTCGGAGTATTTGCACGAATGCGAAAAGCGACAGGCGCATTGATTCGCCCCTCGGCATGAGCATGCGCGGAAAAATTTGAGCAATGGCGGAGAATCGACCGGGACTTCGGCGGCTTCCTGAAGGAAAAAGAATCGTATCTACTCGCCCCCTATTTCTCGCGATTTTTATTTTGCGTGATATTTACGGCAGGAACGCCCGCCTCGTATGTTCAAAGAATCGGAAACGAATCAGGAGGTGGCTGTGGCGCCCTCCATCATCCGGACCTCGCTTCGTGCATCCTGGTTGCGCCGCGAATGCAGGTCTTCATCGGGTTGCCATCTTCCAGCCGAAAAGATGGAAATCCAAGACAATCCGGGCCCGTGACTGCCACGCTTGTCGCCTTCAGCCCGAAAATCACTGGCAGTCTCCATGTGCGGCATGAGAGATCCCCTCAGGAAACAGGGAGAGGTCGAATGAGGCGCGTGGGCTTCGCCATCGGCAACACGGTGCATGAACCGGAAGATCCGATGGGAAGGATGATCTTCAGAATCACTTTCACAACGCCACCACCGCCCACATCGGTTCTTCGTCACATTGCTGGCAAGCCCAGCGTATCAAAAAAAGCTCGGTTACGTTCCTCCGCCGCCGTAACCAAGCCATCGAAGGACATAACCTGAATGTAGGCTTTGTAAGATTCATCGCGATGATATCCGAAAAAACCAAAACCGTCCGCTGTAGCCTCCAACTGGTGCATCTTGCAACAATCAATCAGGCTGGCCGTCAGGTCTGCCACTACGTATACGAACCCCGGGATCTTCGCCGCATTTGGTATCAACCTACCATTCACCGTTCTCGCTCCTTCCCGCAAACGCCGCAAATACCCAAGTGACTGCAATATAGGGTCCTTGCTTTCCTCTTCGCCGGCTTGAAACCCTTTGCGCATCGGCTGCTTTATTTCGATTACCGTGATCGATGCCATTGGTGTTTTCCCTTCACCCACCAGCAGCGGATGATCAAACATGCGAATCGTCGCGATGTCCGGCTTCTTCGTCGACATGTTTGACGTCGTCGGATTTGACTTCAGCGTCTTGTCCGAAGCAAGAAAGTGATGAAATGCGAGACGCTCATCGACCAGCCAGAGATTTTGCCGTCGATACTCCGCATCGGTCGACGTCGCGCGCATGGGCACAACCAACTCGTGTATGACATCTTCCCGAACAAAATTTCCATCATTCTGCTGCTTTACTGCAAAGTCCAGAAGATCAATCACGACACGTCGGCGCGTCACATAATTCGCCAGATCAGACTGCTTCAGGTCCGTTACCTTGTTCATGTAGTTCTTCAGCCGCTCAGCGTAATCGTCAAATCCCGCGCTAGCCGACAGCAGATCGTGACCCTCCTTCAGGATGTCCTGCTCCACCTCGAACATTTCCTTGTGGAGCAAGATGTCCAGGTCCTTGTCCGACATGCCGGGGTCCACCGACAGCCGCTCCTCCGGAATATGCCCCAATAGCGGTTGATACTTCGGCGCCTTGGTCGATACAAAAGTCTCAACCCGTTCCCTTCCTTCAGTTAGTGCTTCGACCAGGTTGGGCTCCAGAAACTTCCGCACACGGGGATAAATCTCTGTCCTGATATCGCTGTACGAGACTTCCGTGTCTTCAAACAGGACCTCCGCGGTGTCCGGGATATTGAAATGGACTCTTTCGTTGTTCACCTGTTCATTGAGGTACTCACCCGTCAAATAAGCCAGATAAGTAAATTGCCCGTCCCCATCGGCTATCGCCTTGTGCAAGCCCGGAATCTTCCCGGTGAGGCCTTCCTCACTGACCAACCGGCCGGATGCGCAATAGCCCAGCGTATGCGGTTTGTTTCTGTCTACCCGGACCTTGACGTGCGTGATCTCGAATCTCTGACCCTTCAGTTCTATTATCTCGCTTGAGGAGGAGCCGTGCATATGCGCTTTGAAAAGCTCAAACAGATCAATCTCGCCGTTGCCGTCGCTCAACGTAATACGCGGCACGCCCTCTTCCCTAAAAAAATACCACAGGCAGTGTTCAAGCAGTCCTGACGCTATCTTTTCCGATGTCTTGTGCGTTGCTGATGCATAACGCTGCTTGAATCCTCGAAGTTTGACCACCGTCTGTATCCCGTGCATAGCTTCCGGGCCGACGGTCGCTTCTGAAACCTCATTCGTTATGTCAAATGAAAAATCGCGACGTCTGACTTCACCGTTTTCCTCGTAACTCGAGAGAATCTCTACATTATCGAACACCTTCAGCCACATAAGGCGCCCTATTCCCCGGCATCCTTTCTCGACTTTGTGCAGGCTATCAAGCGTTCTGAACGATTCCCAATTCTTGTTGTTAAATCCCACGCCATCATCCGTAATACTGAATCCCTCGATGTCGCCTTCAGGACGAGGACCTCGTTTGGGCTCCAGATCCAATTGCGCAGCTCTATCGATGTCCAGCCTGATCGAATAATCGGACAGCGCTTTCCCTTCTGCCAGGCTTCGTTCCTCGATGGCTTCGATTGAGTTGATCACCGCCTCGTATACAGTCATAAGCCCCTTGCTGTAGGGCAAGTTCGTATTTCGCAACCTGCCGTCGAGTGCGGTATGCATTTCTGTCCTCCTGGACAAGACCTGACTGTCGCTGTTTAGCCTGACCCTATGCGAACGAATACATGCCGGCCAGATCGACGTCTCTTACTCCGACGCCGCTTGTTCAATTGTCGTGCTTCTTCTCGACTTACCGGTTTGTCCACTACAGCATCGACATATTCATTTCAACACTTTCTCTTCGTCGCCAGTAATTCTCATTATCAATTCATTTTCGATTTTCTCCTTGCTGGAGCGGATTTTCAACGGGACTGCGGATTGTTTTGTCTGCGGAGAGGCGGTCGCCGGTCAGGGCGGCTTTTCGGGAAGGTCGGC
>MPMP01000094.1 GCA_002238565.1 Albidovulum sp. bin36 | reverse complement strand
CAGCCGCATCCCGGCGGTTCCAGGGCGCCGCCGGAAAGACCCCGGATACTGACAGCGAATCACCCGGCGACCGGAAACGGGGCCTGCGTTGGCGCGTAGGTGGCTCCGCAGCCGCGGAACTCAGCCGGGCAACGACGATTCGCGCTCTTTTCATCGGTTGCCGCCAAGATCACCGACAGCGTGGGAAAGTCCTGATTGATAGGCTGGCGGCCAGGGGAAAATGCGCCCAAAGCCCGAAAAGAGTTTCAGAGAAAAAAACACGAACCTGTAGTTCAATTTTTTATTACCAAAATTTTTTCGGAAAGCACTTGATTTCGCGTTGGTTGAAAAATACATCAAGCTTCCTTCCTTGATTTTTTCGCTGTTGAATTCCTGTGCGGCGCGAAAAATCAATGGTGCCTATTTTATGCCAATGCTCTGATTGGACCAACAGAATATAGACTATCACTAATTTTCCTCCCTATTGGTGGTGTCTATTGGCGAGCCTTCGGGCTCGCCTTTTTTTCGATTACCCTAAGTTCCCGGTTTCGGACCTCGCGGCTTCCGGCGCGGGCAAATTTCTTTCCAGCCGACATCCGAGTTCACGACATCGTCGATTTGGCGCCAGGTCCCGAACCCCTTCCCGCTTGCGGCCCTGCGGCCCTGTTTCACAGTTTGCATCCTAGTCGCCGCCGTATTAGTCTGCGTCAAGAAAGCGGAAACGCAAAGATTTTTGGGCAGGCCGGACTGTGAATTTCCCAGTTTTGAATCGAATGGCGTGGTGCATCGCAATTGCGCTGGCAATTGCCTTGCAATTTACTGCCGAAACAGCGCGCGCCCAGCGGCAATTGCTTACCTATGAGCAAGCTGTGGGAGCGGCGCGGTTTTTGACGAGAAGCGGACATTTTTACGATGCGCTGCTGCTGCTTCGGCAATTGCCGCTCGACGGCGAAGAAAGATACGAAATTCTGTTTTTGCGTGGATGGGCGGCATTGGAATTGTCGAATTTGGCATTGGATGAAGACGTTCGCGATGCCTTGCTGGACGAAGCAATAGAAGCTCTCTACGTCGTGGCTTCCAATAATCCCGGATTACTCAGGCCCCGATTGGAATTGGCGCGAGCCTACTTCATGCGCGGCGACGACGAACCGGCCAAGGAGCATTTCGAATGGGTGCTGTCGACCCAGCCGCCCCAGGTCGTCGCGTACAACGTTCACAATTTTCTGAACGAGATAAGAGGAAGGCGACGCCTAACGGGCTACTTCGGATTTGCCCTGGCGCCGGACACCAATATCGCCAACGTTTACGAGGACCGGAATATCATGATTTTTGGCCTGCCGTTTACGTTGGATCAGCCGGCCGAAGCAAAATCGGGCGTCGGGCTGTCGCTATGGGGCGGAGGCGAATATAGGCTTCCCGTTATTCCGAATAAATTGTCGCTGCGGTTTGGAGCATCGGGCAGCGTTACCGATTATCCCGGCGGCGATTTCGACAGCGTCTCGATGGGCGTTTTCGCCGGGCCTCACTATCAATTCGACAACCGAACCGACGGCAGCGTCGTTGGATTTTTGACGCAGCGCTGGAGCGGGGGAAGGGAAACGAATTGGGATGCGGGGATTCGTCTAAGCTTGGCTCGCCAAGTTTCGGAAATCCAAAGAATCAAAGCCGAGTTCGGAACCTACAACCGATATCATAGATACGAGGAACAGAACGACGGGCGCCATAAATACGTCAGGCTGGATTCGGATACTAGGCTAAACGAAATAACGCTGCTGAACGTTAACTATTCGCGATTCTTCGATGATACCGCAACGGCGAGGAGCACAAGCAACGGCTATAGCATCGGAGCGACTCTATCATTCTCGCTGCAGGGCGGGTACGACATTTCCTTAGGAGCCGACTACTCGTCGACGAAATTCGACGGCAATTGGTTTCCGTACATAATCGACGGTTCAAAGCGGACGGACCGGCTGCGAACCTACACAATAGGCATCGGCAATAGGAATTTCAGGGTCTTCGGATTTAGCCCGAAACTATCTTTGATAGCAATTAACAAAGAGTCGAATGTCCAGAACACCGGCTATCAGAAACGACGGGCGGAACTCTCGTTCGTTCGCTATTTTTAAAGCTATTCGCTTCCCCAATCTAAAAATTAACGGTTGGTAATAGGTCTACGAGCAGGACTCGTCCACTTGAGAACAATTAATCGCGGGTACCTATCGCGGCACGCCTCAAGCCGGGCTTGTCCGAAAACCATCTCGCATGAATTGACTGGCCGGTAATTCCGGGGGCTGCATTTCCGTTTTCACGATCCCGGCGCCTGAATGGCAAAATCAATAGTCAACTCCCCTTTCGCTTCGGCGCGAGGTGCCCCCCGATAGTTAGGCGCCGGTTTCCCAGCCCCCAAGCGTGCGACTTAACGGCTTGTGCTTCGCGGCCCGGCTTTCCCTGCCGCGCAATGGATTTCGGCTATCATTGGCCCTTCGCCAAAAAATTTTTCAACCTTCGCAACGCGTTGATTTTCCGGGGAAGGAACGAAAACGGATGGAATTATTCCGAGGCGGTTAACGTCCTTTCGCAGACCTGCGTTTTGGCTCCGAACTTTTTCGAAGGCGGAAGACCGGGCAGCGTTGACAGGATATTAAAGACGAATCGAGCAGCCGGATGAATCAAAGGCGGATCAGGAATCGTTCCTCGCGGTGCACCCGGCGCGCACCGGGCAGCGAATGCGCAAGCAGGGAGCGGCCCTATTCATCCGGTACGAAATCGACCTGAACTTCGCTATCCTTTCCCACTTCGAGGGGCTAGACGGTATCGGCAAGAACTCGAACAGCGCGCTTGCGGTCACCGGCGACGGAATCCCTCTCGGCGCGGCTCGGTTCGAATTCTCAAGCCCCGGCGCCAAATTCATGCAGGTCTCAGAATGCGACCTTGTCGCCGCCTTTCAGATCGAGGATTTCACGGGCATCGTCGAATGAAGCGATCGACAATCCCATTCCTTCGATTATTCCTCGGGCTTGCTTAACCTGCTGTGCATTCGATTCCGCCAGCTTCCCCGGACCCGCCCAAAGCGAATCCTCCAAGCCGACGCGAATATTCCCGCCGTTGGCGGCCGCTATCGCCGCAACCTGCATCTGGCTGCGCCCGGCGCCCAGGACCGACCAGCGGTACTGATCGCCGAACAGGCGGTCGGCGGTGCGCCTCATGTGCGCGACATCTTCGGGATGCGCGCCAATGCCGCCGAGAATTCCGAACACGGACTGAACGAACAGAGGCGGTTGGACAAGCCCTCGGTCGAGAAAATGGGCCAGATTGTACAAGTGAGAAATATCGTAGCATTCAAATTCGAAACGGGTGCCCTCGTTTCCCAATGCGCTTAAAACGTACTCGATGTCCTTGAACGTATTTCGGAAAACCAAGTCCCTGCTGTTTTCAAGATGCTGCTCCTCCCATTCGAACTTAAACTCCTTGAACCGGTTGAGCATTGGGAAGAGGCCGAAATTCATGGAACCCATATTCAAGGAAGCGACTTCCGGCTTGAATTTCATGGCGGGCGCGACGCGCTCCTCCACGCGCATCCACGGCGCTCCGCCGGTCGTAATATTAACCACGCATCCCGATCTTTGCTTAATGACCTTTAAGAACGGCTCGAAGCCCTCCGGGGTCTGGTCCGGCCTTCCGGTCTCCGGATCGCGCGAATGAAGATGAATGATCGCCGCGCCCGCTTCGGCCGCCTCGACGGCCGCATCCGCGATTTCCGCGTGCGTAACCGGAAGAGCGGGCGACATGGACGGCGTGTGGATCGAACCGGTAACGGCGCAGGTGATTATGACTTTTTTCGGCATTGGCTACTATCTTTTTCCATTTTTCGGCATTCTTCTGTCGAACTATCCATACGGCGCCAGAAGAGCAACAGCCGCAGCGTCGAATTATTGGATTGACGCTCGGCCGATTCGGAAATCAAATCATCGATCCAAAGGGAATTCCGGCTTGTACTCGGCAAGAGAATCGCTACGCCTCAAGCTATCTCTACTATTGCGAGATCACCTTTCTTTTTCCAAGGCTACGGCAAGATCCAGAACGGTCTCCGCAGCTTCTTGAATTGCTCTCTTCACTTTTTTTCGCGTTCCCGCGTCTTCAAACCAGGGCATCGAAATCGTGATGCTGTCCGCGCGATTTTTCCGGGCGGCGGATTCCGGGGAATATGACGGATGAGCGAGAGCGTAGGCGTCCAGGAAAAGCTTTTCCTCCTCTTTCGACAAATGGCACACCTTGATTAGGACCGGAACATGCTGGGCGGGAAGCGGTACGCTATAATTCGAACTGGCAATTTGGCTCACGAAACTCTTATGCGTGCCGAGAGCCTCTGCGATGCGCTGCCTAGTGCCCGATGGGCGGCGATCCAAAAGGCTTCGCAGCAAATTCTTGTAGGCGCGCAGCGCTTCTTCCTGTCCGCTGTGCTTTACCACCCGGCCTCACTCCGTCTCGGCTATCGCCATTTTAACGCGCCCGACGCTTGACGGATCCACTGAAAAGGCCTCCAGGCCGAGTTCAATTAGCGCCGGCGCCATTGATGGCATCGCTGCCATCTCGCCGCAAAGGCTGGCTTCAACGCCTCGCTTTTTCGCGGCAGCGATAGTTCGGCCAATCAACTCTAGAACAGCCGGATGCGCCGGGTCGGCAAGCCGGGCGAGTTTCGGATTGTCGCGCGCGCAGGCAGTTACGTACTGAACGAGATCATTCGATCCTATCGAATAGAAATCCGTCGGCCAGTCATGCGCCGTCAGCGCCGCCGCCGGCGTTTCCACCATGATTCCCAGTTCCGGGCGGCGGTGAGGAACCGCCTCTCGTTTCAGTTCAGCCAAAGCCGCGTCCAAATGCTCGCTCGCCGCCGCGAATTCTCCAACGGACGTAACCATCGGCAGCATCGCCTTTACCGGCCCCAATTCCGCGGACCTGGCGATCGCCCGCAACTGCAACCGGAAGGACTCCGTATTTAGCAAGGAAAGACGCAACCCCCTTACGCCGAGGAACGGGTTTGATTCGCCTTCGACCGTAAGGCCTGGAACGGGCTTGTCGCCGCCGGCGTCGAGAGTGCGTATGGCGACCGGCCGGCCCTGCGCCCATCGAACGATCCGTTCGTACTGCCGCGTCTGCTCGTCCTCGGAAGGCAATTCGCCGCCCGCGAACAAGAATTCGGTTCTCACAAGTCCGATGCCGTCGCAAATGCGCGGGTCGACTTCATCGAGAGCGGCGGGATCACCAATGTTGATAAGAACCGAGATGCGTCGCCCGGACTTCGTTCTAGCAGGCTTCAACGCGATTTTTTGCGCGATTTCGCGATCTTCGCGCGATTTCGACGATAGTTCGGCGTGCAGTTCCTCAAGCTGCCGAACTGGTCCGAACGCAAGCGATCCCGCCTCGCCGTCCAGCAGGACGGCGCTCTTGTCGGCGATTTGACCCAGGTCGCCTAAGCCTACGATCATGGGCACGCTCCTGGAGCGCGCCAGTATGGCGACATGGCCGGTCGCGCTGTCGCCCGCCAGCGCAAGACCGGCTGCGCGACTCCAATCGATTTCGAGGAATTCCGAAGGACCGAGCGCCTCCGCAACTATTATCGCTCCTTGATCGAATTTGCTCTTCCGCAATCCTTCCGCCGACATTGATCGCAGCACGCGCTCGCGCAGATCCCTCAGGTCGGACGATCGAGATGCCAAGTATTCGCTTTCGGATTTTTCGTATTCGGAAATTTCTCCGTTCAGAACGGCGGTCCAGGCTTCGTCGGCGGACTCGCCCGCCCGAATTCGAGACCTTACCGGACCTGTTATCGAGTCGTCGTCTAGAAGCAGCGATTGAAACTCCAGGATTTCGCCGCCCAAGTCGCAGGATTGTTCAATGAGCTCTTGAAGCCCGGCATCGGAATCGGCGCGGGCGGAGTCGAATAGCTCCAGCTCTTCTTCAGGCGTTCCGGGTTGGCGGCGCAGCCTTTCGGTTCGAAGAACGTGGCTGACTCCCAGCGCAGCCCCGCCCGATGCCGGCAAGCCCTTTACAACATTTAAGGCATCGGATTCATTCATTGAAATTCCGGTCTACAAGGTCGACGATCGCCTGCACGGCCTGAGCGGCATCGGCGCCCGATGCCCGAATGAAAAGCGGCGAATTGTAGTCGGCCCTAAGCTTCATTACCGCATTGGGCGACTTCGCGTTGACCCAGGTTCGGTTTTCGGATCCGCAGATTTCCACCGAGGCCGCAAACGATTTTGCGAGCTTTGTCAGCTTTACGGCGGGACGGGCGTGAAGGCCGACTTCGTCAACAATAACCGCCTTCCCGTCGACCCACTGAATTTCGGAGTCCGGGAAGCTCACGACTGAAACTCTTCGGCGGTCTTCTTCACTTCCTCCAGGCTGGAGCCGCATGCCGCTTCGGTTCCCGCCATCACCGCCCCTTCGACAATAGGCGCGTTGCAAATCGCAACGCGCCTCGATTTTTCGGAATCAAGCAGTTCAATCGCCATTTCGCTATTCGTTTCCGCGCCTCCGAGATCGACAAGAACCGCCACGCCTCGCGGCGACCACACGCTGTCGATCGCCGACGCGATCGCGCCGACATCCGTCCCGAGTCCGCCGTCCGGGTTGCCGCCGCAGAAGGCGATGCCGATCTCTTCGCCGACCATTTCGCGCACCATGTCCGCAGCGCCCCTGGCCACGGCGGGAGAATGCGAGACGATTACGATCGAGACGCTATCGCTCATTGCGCTTCCAGCACGTCGCAAATCGCGTGAACAATCAGCGCCGCGGACTTGGCGCCCGGGTCGGCATGGCCGATCGACCTTTCGCCGAGAAACGCCGCCCTGCCCTTTTTCGCCAGCATCGGCTTGGTCGCCTCGAGGGATTCTTCCGCCACGGTTCTAATTCGGGCGATCGAAGAGCCGCTTTCAATTTCACTTTGAACCGGAACCAGAACGTCGAGCATCGTCTTGGCGCCGGCATCCGACTTGCCTCGCGCCTTAACCGCATCTATTCCCGCTCGCACGACGACGCTTGCTTCCTTCGCATTTTTCGGAACGCCGCTCGCCGCCTTCGCCATCCCTAGCAGCGCGGATCCGTAAAGCGGACCGGATGCGCCGCCGACGGTCATAACGATCGCGGTGCCGGCTTTTTTCAGCGCCGCGGCGAATTCAAGGCTTGAAATTTCATCGCATTGAGTTTTCAGGGCTTTCGCGCCTCGACGCATGTTGGCGCCGTGATCGCCGTCGCCTATCGCCTGATCCAGAGTCGTCAACACTTCCGCGTTGGCGATAATCGAATTGGCGATCGCTTCAATTAGTCTCGATACAAGTTTCTGCGTCATTCAATTGTTCCGGCGAAGCGCCGATAGGATTCCGGCATTCGATTTTCTCCAGGCAAGGCGGGCGCCGAGCGCTTTTCTATAAACTAAATTACTAAACTTTTTCAAGCTAGCGCCGGTCCCCGCAAGAGCTGCGGCATCTCCATTCGGATTCTTCGATTCGCGCTGAATCCGCGAACCGTCACCAGTGCAGCGCCGCCGTTCTGACCGGAGCGTCCCAGAGCTCCCGCATCTCGCCGTCGAGCCGAGTCAGCGTCAAGGAAAACCCCTGCATCTCCAAGGACGTGCAGTAGTTGCCAACGAGCGAGCGGGCGATCGATATGCCGCGAGCGTCGCACTCTCGCGAAACCGCATCGAAAATCAGATAGAGCTCCAGCGCCGGCGTGCCGCCCATGCCGTTTACGATCGCGAGCATTTCCGATCCCTCGTCCGCGCCGGCGCTTTCCAATATCGCTTCGACCATTTCGGCAACCAGCGCGTCCGCCGGCTTGAGCTTCTCTCGCCGCCGGCCCGGCTCGCCATGAATTCCAACTCCCATTTCGATTTCATCGGCCCCGAGATCGAATGTCGGCTTGCCGGCCGCGGGGACTGTGCAGCTGGTAAGCGCGACGCCCATGGTGCCGGAAGCGGAGTTAACTCGCTCGCCGATCAAGCGGCACGAGTCCAGATCGTCCCCCCGCTCCGCCGCCGCGCCGACGATCTTTTCAACGGCAATGGTCGCGGCGACGCCGCGGCGGCCCTGGCTGTGCAGGGAGCTTTCGACCGCGACGTCATCGTTGGTTAAAATCGACGCGCTGTCGCCGTCGAACATCTCTGCCGCCATCTCGAAGTTCATGACATCGCCGGAATAATTCTTGACAATCCAGAGAATTCCGCCGCCGGCATCGACATCATTCGCAGCCGCCAGCATCTGGTCGGGCGTCGGAGACGTGAAGACTTCTCCCGGGCACGCGGCATCGAGCATGCCGGCTCCCACGAAACCGGCATGCAGAGGCTCATGGCCGGAGCCGCCGCCCGAAATCAAGGCCACCTTTCCGTCCCGGGCCTTCGCCTTTCTAGCCACGTATCTGGGTTCCAGCGAAACTTCGACGAGATCGGAATGCGCCAGGCCGAAGCCTCGCAGGCTTTCGGAAAGCACGTCGTCGATGCCGTTGATGAGTTTTTTCATAAAACGCCTCCTATGATTTTTTCGCAGCCGAGCGCTAGCCCGGCGCGCCCGCGCCGACAAGCCGCTCGCCGCTGTCGAACCAGATCGCCGATTCGGCGCGCACGGCGACTCGCGTTCTGCTTCCCGGCTCCATGGAAACCCCGGCATCCAGCAGCGCATGCAGCCTTAGGCCGTCGGCTTCGATCAATGCGACCGCTTCGTCGCCTCTATGCTCGACGGCGATAATTTTCGCCTCCGCGCCGATTTCAGCGCCGACCGTCAGGTCTTCGGGACGGATGCCCGCAGTCGCGGCAGCCGGCGGCCCTCCCGCCAGTCCGAGCCTTCCCGCTTCTATCAGGTTGATCTGAGGGCTTCCCAGCCTTTGGGCGGCGTAGATTGTCGCCGGGCGCTCGTAGGCGATTCGAGGCGAATCGGCCTGGACGAGCCTTCCTTCCTGAAGAATTCCGATCGTGTCCGCGAGCGTCATGGCTTCCAGCTGATCGTGGGTGACGTAAACGATTGTCGCTTCAAGATCGCGCTGAATCCTCTTGAGCTCGACTCGTAAATCTTCTCGAAGCTTGGCATCGAGCGAGGACAAGGGCTCGTCCATTAGGAATAGCTTCGGCTTCCTGACAAGCGCTCTGCCGATTGAAACGCGCTGCATCTCCCCGCCGGAAAGCTGCGTAACCCTGTCGTTCAGCTTGTGGCCGATCCTGAGCATCTCGGAAATCTCGCCGACCCTTCTTCGAATGGAATCGGCGTTGAGCCGCCGGCCGGGCGCCCGCAGCGGAAATGCAAGATTTTCGAAAACGGTATAGTGCGGATATAGCGAGTATTGCTGGAAAACGAAGGCAACGTCCCGAGCCGCGGGAGGTTGAGCGGTAACGTCTTCGCCCGCGATATGCACCTTGCCGCTGTCCGGCTGCTCCAGCCCGGCCAGCAATCTAAGCGTCGTGGTCTTTCCCGCGCCCGTCGGCCCCAGAAGCACCAGGAATTCCTTGCGGCCGACGGCAAGGCTCAGATTCTCGACGGCAACCGTCTCTCCGAAAGTCTTCGTAACGTTTTCAAGAACCGCGCCGGCCACGTCTACCGCCTTTCCCGGGTCTGCAGCGCGAGATCGGTGTCTCCGTCGAACAGGGACAGCCGGTCGGTCATGAAGTCAAGGCCGACATTCTCCCCGTCCTTGACGCGGACCGTGTTCGGAGCTCGCAGCTTCAAGCGCCCAGCGGCCGTATCGACCGTAACCAGCTGCCTGGCGCCCATGTACTCGACTCCGAAAACCGTGCCGCGCAGCGCGCCGCCGTCCGACATTACGATGTGCTCCGCTCGTGCGCCGAGAAACCCGCGAGGATGCGAAATACCTTCGAGCGTCTCCGGAACTTGGATTTCGGAACCGTTCACGATTACGGATTTGCTTCCTTGCGGAACGGCCTCTCCGATCGGCAGAAAATTCATCGAAGGCGATCCGATGAACCCGGCGACGAATTTCGTGGCCGGGCGGGAATAGACTTCCGCCGGCTTCCCGATCTGGAGAACTTCGGCATGGTTCATCACGCAAATCCTGTCGGCCATGGCCATCGCCTCGACCTGATCGTGGGTTACGTAGACGGTTGTGGACCGGAGTCGATCATGCAGAAGTCGCAGTTCCTCGCACATGACATCCCGGAATTCCGCGTCAAGAGCGCCGAGCGGCTCGTCCATTAGGAACGCTTTGGCGCGACGAACGATCGCCCTGCCGAGCGCAACCCGCTGGCGGTCGCCGGCCGACAGCCCGCCGACGCCGAGGTCCAGCAGATGCTCGATTCGCAGCAGCCGGGCGATTTCCTCGGTTCGCTCCTTGACTTCGCGACGCGGCACCCCGGCCAGCCGCAGCGGAAACGAAACGTTTCGCCGCACCGTCATATGCGGGTAAAGGGCGAACAGCTGGAACACGAACGCAATGTCGCGCTGCGAGGCTCGATTCCAGGTTACGTCCTCGCCGTCGATCAGGATTTGCCCCGAAGACGGCATCTCCAGCCCGGCGATCATCCGAAGAGTGGTCGTTTTGCCGCATCCCGAAGGCCCGAGCATTACGAAGAATTCACCGTCGTCGACGGTAAAGTCGATATCGCGGACCGCGACGAAATCGCCGAAGTTCTTATGAAGGTTCTGCAGCCTTATCTCAGCCAATGCCTGGCGCTCCGCGCATATCCCGCCCGACCCGAAGGGCCCTGCGCCGCGCATCCCCGCCGCATGGCCGCATAGCGGTTTCCGTGCCGGCGCGCATGATCATTTCGGGAAATGGCTGACAATGACAAACCCGACCGTCCCGACAAGAATAACCGAAAAGGACCAGCCGAACGCCCAGAGCGAAAACGGCTGCATCAGCATGAACACGCCGGCCGCGATGACCGCCGTAGCCAGATTCTCCCACGGCCCCCGTCGAAACAGCCTGGCCGCCGCGCTCTTTTTCCGTTTCATTTTCGCACTGCTCCGAACGTGATCCCCCTAAGGAGCTGGTTTCTCAATAGCACCGTGAAGACGACGACCGGCATGAGGAACAGCGTGGTTCCGGCCGCCACGGCCGGCCAGTCGAGGCCGCCCTCGCCGATAATAATAGGAATGAACGGCGGAGCCGTCTGAGCCGTACCCGATGTCAGCAGCAGCGCGAAGGCATATTCGTTCCACGCGAAAATCAGGCAGAATATCGCCGTGGCCGCTATTCCCGCCCTCATCTGCGGCAGAACCACCTTCCAGAACGCTTGCAGGCGCGAATAGCCGTCGACGACGGCGGCCTCTTCATATTCGCGGGGAATCTCGTCGACGAATCCCTTGAGCAGCCAGACGGAGAGGCTGAGATTGACAGCGGTATACAGCAGGATCATGCCGGCCGCCGTGTCCGACAGGCCGAGTTGCCTGAACATCAGAAATATGGGGATCGCAACGGCGACGGGAGGCATCATCCTGGTCGAAAGTATGAAAAAGAGAAGATCGTCCTTCAGAGGCACTTTGAACCGCGAAAACCCGTAGGCCGCGAGAGTCCCCAGAAACACGGCCAGAAAAGTCGAGCCGAATCCGATTACGATCGAATTCCAGTAGCGGTCGGCGAAACGGCTCGGGCCGGAGATGACCATGTTCCGCCTGCGAACCAGTTCTTCGTACCATGATTTCGGCGGGCCGAGGCTTTCGATATATTCGGCCGTCTGCCGCGACCTCGTGGTGAATAGGTTCACGTATCCTTCCAGCGTCGGCTCGAAAAACACTTTCGGAGGATAGGAAATGGAATCCGGCGGCGATTTGAATCCGGTCGCGAGAATCCAGACAAGCGGAATCATGGCGACCAGCGCGTAAAGCGCAACTGCGGATCCCGCCAGGAATTTTCCGAGCGGCGTCGCCTGGCCCGGCTTAAGAATCCCGGATTTCACGACTTCACCTTGTTGAGCACCTTGACGTAGATGTTGCCGAGCCCGAAAATCGTTACGAACAGAATTATGGCGAATGCCGAGCTGTAGCCGGTTCGCCATTTTTCGAACGCCTCGCGCTTAAGATTGATGGATGCAAGCTCGGTGGTCGACCCCGGCCCGCCGGATGTAAGCTCGACGACGAGATCGAACATCTTGAAGTTCTCGATTCCCCGGAACAGGACCGCGAGCATGAGAAACGGAAGAACCCGAGGCAGGGTAATGTACCAGAACTTCTGCAGCGCGTTCGCGCGGTCGATTTCCGCCGCCTCGTAGAGATAGTCCGGGATGGAGCGCAGCCCCGCCAGGCAGAGCAGCATTATGTAGGGAGTCCACATCCACGTATCGACGATGATAATCGACCAGGGCGCGAGAGTTACCGAGCCGATCATGTCCAGGGCTCCGGTTCCGGCGAAGAAGTCGATAATATAGGAGAAGATTCCCGTCTGCGGCTGGTAGATATACGTCCAGAACGTGCCGACGACCGCGGGGGACAGCATCATCGGTATCAGGATAATCGTTGTCCAGAAGCTTGCTCCGCGGAAGTTGCGGTTGATCAGCAAAGCGAGTCCGAATCCCAGGGCGATTTGCAGAATCATTGTCCAGATGACGAAATGCGCGGTCGCCTGAAGGTATCCCCAGATATCCTCGGAACCGAGAAGGCGCTCGTAGTTCCGAGTTCCGATCCAGCGCACCGGGCGTCCGGGCTGGTTGGCCCGGAAATTCGTGAAGGAAAGGTATATCGTCCACAGAAGCGGAAAAATATTTATCGCCAGAAGCAGCAATATCGTCGGCGCGATGAATATCCATGCAATAGACGCGTCGGAAACCCCGCGAAGCTTCGCGGAGAATCGCGTCGCCGCAGCCGCCGCCCGGTTCGTCGCGCTTCGCGTGCTGCCCGCCATTTCCGGCAACTTTCAGGGAGGCGCCGCCCGGCGGAGCCGGACCGCGCTCCGTTCTTTTGAATTCCTAGAGCTTTCCGTCGTCTTCGAAGGAAATCGTCCAGTCTTCAATCAGCTTGTCCAAAGCTTCCTGCGCCGTGCCCTTGCCGGCGACGACATAGTCGTGGACCCGCTGCTGCATTGCCAGAAGGAGTTCCGCGTAGATCGGCTCCTGCCAGAAGTCCTGCACGCCCGACATGGCCTTTAGGAAGTCCGCGGCGAAGGGAGCGGTCGCGGCGAAGCCGGGATCTCCGAGAACGGCCTGATGGCAGGAATACCCGCCGAGCGCCCACCATTTCGCCTGCACGTCGGGCTGAGCGAACCACTTGATGTATTCAAGAGCCAGATCCTGCTTGTCCGAATATGCGACGACCGATATCCCTTGGCCGCCAAGCGTCGAAGCTTCGATGTTCTGGCCGGGATTGACAAAGAAGCCCGATATGTCGCCGCCGACGACTTCATCCTTGGCGATGCCCGGGAAGAAGGCGAACCAGTTCATCTGCATTGCGACCTGGCCGGACTTGTACGCGTCGAGGTTGGCGACCATGTAGGCGTCCGAATGGCCCGGCGGGCTGCAGCAGTCGTAGAGGGACTTGTAGAATTCCAGCCCTTCGACGGATGCGGCCGAGTTTACCGCGCCTTCCATGTCGTAAGATCCCTGCTCGTTTTCGTACTTGAATCCCCACGGGTAGAGGGCCGCGGTCACGCCCATCGTGATTCCCTCGGATCCGCGCTCCGTATAGATCGCGGCGCCGTAGCGCGTCTCTCCGTCGATTTCCCGTCCCTGGAAGAATGACGCGACGTCCTTGAGCTCGTTCCAGTTGGAAGGAACGCCGAGGTCGCGCCCGTATTCCGCCTTGAAGGCGTCCTGCAGCTCCGGACGGCTGAACCAGTCCTTGCGATACACCCATCCAAGCGCATCGCCCATTGCGGGCAGCGCATAGTAGTTGGGCGTGCCTTTCGGCCAGGTCGAATAGGCGTAGACCGTCGCGGGCAGGAAGTCGTCCATCGAAATCCCTTCCTGATCGAAGAAATCGTTCAGCTTGACATAGTGCCCGTAGGTCGCGCCGCCGCCGATCCACTGGCTGTCGCCGATCATCAAGTCGCACAGCTTGCCGCCGGAGTTCAGCTCGTTCAGGAACCTATCCGCGAAATTGGTCCACGGAACGAACTCGAAATTCATTCCGATACCGGTCGAAGATGTAAAATCCTTCGACAATTCAACAAGCGCATTGGCGGGATCCCACGCCGCCCAGCACAGAGTTATCTCTTTATCCTGGGCATGTGCGCCGGACATCGCCGCTAGGACGGCGCCGCCGGCAACCGCAGCAATCTTTTTTGCACGCATTTTTCTATCTCCAGAAAATTTCCAATGCGTTTTAATAAACTAAATTACTAAACTCGGTCAAGCCGGCGAGGACGCCCGGGGTGTAGCCCAAAATGGTTGATTGGGTCGAATGTGAGTTTCCGGCCTTCCAACCCATAAAGAGGAGCGCTGCTATCGGAATACTTTCTCGCATCGCTTTTCAACAAGTTTGAGATACACCCAACCGGGCGAGCGCGGATATCTCATGGCGGCAAGTTTCTTGCGGTCCTTTGGGTTGCTCGCCGCGAATTGGCTTGCGTCACGCTGTCGGGGATTTTCCGGCGCGCCGGGACGGCAATAAGGGCCAGGCATTTCAGAATTTCGCCGCGATCCTGCCGTCGTCGCTCCGAGGCGCTCGAAACCCCGGCGAGCGCCGCGCCGCCGATGAACCGGGCTACGGGAAGCGCCCGTATCGGTTTCTTGCCGAGCTCTTTTTTAATCGGCGACCGACACGATCCCCGAACCGAACACATTCTGCGGAATCGTTTTTCGGCGCCCCGAGCGATGCCGGCGACATCGCATTCGGCGGATTCCTAGTAGAGCTTGGGGCCAGCCCGCGCGGTCTTCCTCGGAACCGAGCTGAGCATGCTCCGGGAACAGCCTGCAAAATCTAAAGAGTCTAATAATGGGATTCGAGAAAGCCGGCCGGTAAAAAAGAAAGCGAGCTCGGGACATCCGAACCTAGTCAAATTTGAAGCGAAAAGCATCCAGGGAACTTTCAACGCGTCCAAGTCGGGCCGATGACGCGAGATAGTTTACTGAATTGGAATTAGTCCCGTTCCTGGAAATTCACCCGACCGAATTCCGCCCGGACATGCATCAATGCTCCTGCTTCCCCGCAGCGAGCACGTCGTCAAGGGTCGCCGCGTCCAGAACCGCTACCGCCCAGGACCTGATCTCCGAATCCTTGGCGTTCCGAATCCGATGGCGGATGTCGGAGGGAAGCTCTCCGAAGCGCCGCTCCAATTGCTCCTGCAGCAACTCCATGCGGCCCTTGGCCTTACCTCTAGCCTCACCTCTGGCCTCACCCCTAGCCTCACCTCTGACCTCGCCCTCCTCCCTGCCTCTGGCAAGCCACTTTTCTGCCAGCGTGCCCATAATCGTCTCCCATTCTTCCGGATTCGTTCGCTTGAGCGAAGCTTCGAGCTCCGGCTCGTCTATACTGGAATTCTCTATGAGATAATAATAAATGTGCCGGCCGAATTCCCCCCTGAAATCCGCGCCGCCGGTAATCGCGTCCAGCTGCTCGGAAGTGTGCCGTTTCTGTTTTGCTACGGCAGGGGCGGGCAGCGCGGCGTTGGCCTCCGGGTCCTCCGAAAGCCGGGCGGAATCCGTCGACCCGAAATTGTACAGGAAGTAGCCGAAGCCTCCGAGGGTCTTCTCAAGGCCGGGCGGCATGTCGATCATCTCAAAGACCGAGAGCGGGTCGTTCCACGTGTCGGAGCCGTGGTAGAAGACGAGAGGGACGATGGCCGGCAGCCGCCGGCCGCTCCTCGCCCCGGCTTGCTCCAGCTCCGCCTTCCAGATGCTGACCATGTAGCCCAGAATCCGCACCGGCATCGCAGGGTCCCGATGGCTCTTGTGCTCTAAAAGCGCATAGACCAGCGCCGATTTGCCGGTCCTGAGCCGCCCCCGGAATAGCGCGTCGGACCGGGTGCTCCTGCCCTCGCCGTCCACGAAGCTTCCCTCCACCCGCTCCGGCGGCTCGTCCGGGTCCAAGAGAAGCCCCAGGGATTCCGGCAGGTTCTCGACGAGAAGAGTCTTCACTCGCTGCGGGTTCGAGACCATCGCATGAAAGAGCGTGTCGTGCTGTGAATGGGAAAGGGGCGCGGGTCGGACTCCTCGGCTTAGCGTTCAAGCATTCGTCGAAACTCCCGCCCCGGAACTCGGGCAGTCGGGCCAACCGGATGCACATCGATGACCCGATAGACTAACCGGCTTCGGTTTGCAAGTCCCGAAAATCGGGCGGGCAGGGTGTATCTCAAACTTGTTGAAAAGCGATGCGAGAAAGTATTCCGATAGCAGCGCTCCTCTTTATGGGTTGGAAGGTCGGAAACTCACATTCGACCCAATCAACCATTTTGGGCTACACCCTGGACGCCCGGGCATTCGAAGTGCACGGGGCGCCGTCTCGCCTAGCCGCGAAACGGCAGCGATTTCGCTCGCGCGGCGCCGAGCTGCAATGGCCTCTAAATTTTCTCGAGATTGCCGTCGATGCCGAATGACTGGCCGGACAGATTCGTCCCCATGTCCGAAAGCAGAAAGGCGACGAGAGACGCGATGTCCTCCGGAGGCGTCATGCGCCGCAGGGAAATATTTTCCACGTAGCTGGACTTCATTTCCTCGTGGGAGATTCCGAGTTGCTCCGCGCGGCTCGAAATCACTCTTTCGATCCTTGGCCCTTCTATCAGCCCCGGAAGAATCGCATTCACGCGAATATTGTCCGGACCGAGCTCCTTCGCAAGGCTTTGGGTAAATCCGACCACGCCCCATTTGGCCGACGAATAGGGCGTTCGATAGGAATACCCGAAGCGGCCGGCGGCGGACGACAGGTTCACAATGGACCCGCCGCCCGACGACCTTATCAGGGGAACCGCGAAGTGCGCGCAAAGGAATTGCCCGGTAAGGCAAACTTCGACGCATTGCCGCCAGTCGGCTGGCGAGATTTCGTCGACGCCGCCGGTCGGCCCGGCAATTCCGGCATTGTTGATTAGCGCATCCAAACCATTCCACTCGGCGCCGATCGTCTCGAATATCGAACCGACCGCGCCGTCGTCGGACACGTCGGCGACTGTCGCCGCGTGGTCCGGATGCGATGCGCGAAACTCTTCGACGCCTTCTTCGGACACGTCGCAAATATGCAGCCGGGATCCGGACGCTATAAGGGTTTCCGCGATCGCGCGTCCAATTCCGGTCGCCGCACCTGAAACGAAAACGCGCAGTCCAGGCGCGATGCCGCCGACTTTGCATTTCTTTAAGCTTGACTGATTTTCCAATTTTGGTCCTTCCGTTCAATCCAGGCCACGCCCCTGCGATCAATGACCGACCGGCTGCGCCGCCGGTTCACGGCGATATCGCAGAGTCGCCCGCGTTTTGCCAATGGATAAGTTTCGCGACGGCGCAATTCAACGGTCAACCGAATCGGCGCCGATAGGCCCGCCGCATCGCAATATAGAGTCCAATACTTCCGAAGCCGAACCGGCCCGAACAGGCGCAAAATTCCCTGCCGCCATTCGCGGAATAGCGAACGGCCAAAGGGCGCGATTCGGCTGCGCGGCCGACTGCCTTCGATTTCACCGCCTTTTATTCGGCGCACGGCAGCAATTGGATCGCCGCCGCGCTTATCTTGCCGCGCCCCCGCGATCGCCTGCTGCGGGCGGCATTGCCATCGTCTCGCCTACTTCTTCTCGACCAAGCCGCAAGCAATTCGACCGCCGGCGCCGCCGATCGGCTGGGTCATGTGGTCGTCCGGGTTTTCGTGGACGACAATCGCCGACCCGTCGGCGTCGAAAAGATGCGCCACCCCGTTCATTTCAGCCATTTCGGGCGAGATCGCGACGCCGACCGCCAGAATTTCGGCGCGGACGGAGCCATCGGGCGCGGCGTAGATGTTCGGCAGGTCGCCATTGTCCGGCCCCTCCGGATTCAGCAAGCCATGCTTGACTTGATTCAAGTTTATATGGCCTTGAGACGCCTTGAAGTCCGGCTCGCACGTTCCGGTTTGATGGATGTGGATTCCATGGCCTCCGGGAGATATCGATTCGATTTCGACATGCATTAGGACTCCGGCGTTTCCGTCGCGCATGCCTATCGTACCGATAGCGTCGCCGTCGACGTTCCGAAGCACGGCGACCGCTTCGCCGAAATTGCCGGCATCGCTTCCTTCTGCGGCGGCTACGGCCGCCGAGGACGCGAAAAGGGTCAACGCCATTGCGCCAGCGCGCATAGTTCTATTCATATCTGGAACTCCTTCTCTCCCATGAAATCCTCGCCATCGGCATATCGGAACACCGTTAAAATTTGCAACGCAAGCCGCATGCGAAGAATTGCAATCAAACTCTATAGCGCCTGACCGATTCCCGCCAGAAAAATAGCCGATCGAGAAGGTCGCCGGCACCGGCTTATCATTCGGGCAGCGCAGAATCGAATTGGCCGATGCCGGGCACGCCGGAGTAAACGGATGCGCCGAGCGAAGTTTCGAACATAAAAAACGGAACGCCCGGTATCTCGAGCTCCGCTGCAAGTCGCGCGTTCGCATGCAGCGCCGCGCGAACGGCATCGGGAAGCGCATTGAAATCGCCGGGGCGCAATTTCGAAAGCCCGGTCTTCGCCATGGAAATCGCATGCTCCCAGAATGCAGCCGGCGGCTCGGACTGCGAGAGAATCGCAGCCAGCGCATCCGCCGAACCCGGCCTCGACGTCTCCAGGAGCACGATTCTGAGTTGCAGCGAACCGGAATCCACGCGCGCCTTCAAGCGGCGCATTGCTTCCGCCGAATACGGGCAGGCCGGATCGACAAGGGCGTAAACGACAGGTGAATCCGGATGCCCCGTCCCGAACCAGAACGCACCTTGACGAAGCCGAACTAGCTTTCCCAGCGAGCTTGGCTCGATTCGTCCTTTCCCGGACATTTCGGCGGCGTCGCGAACTCTCGACAATTTCGGGACATCGCCGGAAGTTCCGCCTTCGGGTTTCACGTATTCGCAGTAGTCTTCAAGCGGCGAGCTTGCCGACATGCGCCGGGCGGCGGCCGGTTCCGAATTCGAGCCTCCGGCCCGGCCGCCGCCGCGATCATTCACAATAAGCGTCTCGGTTTTTGCAGGCCCGGCGCCGCCGGCATGATCCGCATTTGAGAATCCAGCGCCGGAAATTCCGATGGCGCGGCCCACTATGATCGTTTCGCCGTCAGGCGCCAGAAACCAGAAATCTCCGGCTCTTTCATCGCGCCACGCTTCCATCCCGGCGATTCTTCCCTCGCGAACGAAGCCCGGAATTTCGTCCAGGAGTTCGCCCGGAGACAAGCTTTGCGCCGCGGTCGCGGAGGCCCAGACCAGAAGCGGCACCCTAACTGCAAGAGCGAATGAGGTTTTCATGCGAGCTGTCCTCGTTGTCAGCGTCCCGGCTCCGGGCGGGAATTGCCGAACTGGATCCGAATCGCTCTCGAATTCCCTCTGAAGCCGTTCATCGAGGATTAGTTATTCGCGCTTCGCGAAACAGCAGGCATGCGAATAGTGGCTTCGGTGGAGTTTTCCACAACCCGATGACGCCGAGGCCGGGAAAAAGCTTGCTTTAGTACGAATTAAATTCCCTAGGTCGGGCGTCAGCCGCAGCAGGAAGGTAGATTACGTGCCAAACCGGACAACAATTTTCGCATCGCTCGGATTTCTAGCGCCGGCCGCAGTCGCCGGCGAAGCGGCCGCGCAATCCGCGCCCCGTTCACTCGACGGAGGGTCCGCGGGCGAATTTTTCGGAACGCCATTCGGAGACGGCTACAGCTCCGTGCTTCTGCACGAATTGTTCGGTCCGCTTTTCCCGAGCGCGGCGGGACCGACCGGCGCCACGGTGTTTTCAAGCCTTGTCGGCTACTTCAACGTCTTCGTGCTCGGCATAGGCGGCCTGCTATTTCTCTACAACGTATTCGCCGGAGTGCTGCAGACGGCTCACGAGGGCCAAATCCTCGGTCGCCGCTGGTCGTCGCTCTGGGCGCCGCTGCGCGTTCTTTTCGCGGCGGCGCTGCTCATGCCGGCTCCCGGCCTTGGCGGCTACAATGCGATACAGGCGGGGGTCGCGTGGCTCGTCAAGGGATCAACGGCGATGGCGTCGGAAGTGTGGAGCTACGGCGCGTCCCAGATCCTGTCAGGAAGCCTGCCCGTGACTGGGACGGCTCCGCGTTTCGACGGCGATATCTTCAAAACCGTCTATAGAAACCAGCTCTGCATGCGCATCGCGAACTACCAGCTCGAGGCGGCGGGAAGCGCCAGGCGCGTCTCGTTCGATAGGATATCAACCGGCGAATTCGATGAATACGTTTCCGCGATCAACGGAAGGCTTAACGGCATCTGCGGCAGCTACGCGATTCCGAAGCCGCCCGGCTACGTCAGTCGACTGGAAGGCGGAGCGGCGGATGCCGTGGCGTCGATGTTTCAATCGCTCCACTACGACGTGCTTCGATTCCTGATTGAATCCGCGAACGAGGCTCTGGACGCGCAATGGCCGGCCGCGCTTGGAAATGGCGGCGAGGCGCGCGATGCGTCCGGAAGTATCGCCGGAGCGATCTCCGGCGCCGCCGAAATGCTAGCAAGCGGCAATCGGCGAATCCTGCGAGCCATGCTCGGAGCCGATTCCGGCAGCGGCTCCGCGCGAGCGGCAATCATGGGGTTCATTAGCGGCAGCAACTGCGACGCTTTGGTCGGAGGATCAATTTGCTACGGCGAAGGCTGGATCGGCGCGGGAAACTGGTACGCCGTAATCGCCCGCCTCAACTCTGAAATCCTCGGCTTGGTCCGAGCGTCGGTCTCGGCGCAGGAATCGGACTACATCAACCGTGAAATCAACAGGCTCAACCGAAACATCGTCGTCGTCGCCGACTCCCCGGGATGGCTAGGCAGAAATTTCCTGTCCTTGGATGCCGGCAAATACATGCATATCGAGGAAGCGCTGCGAATATGGAATTTTATGAACGACGAACTAGAGCGCTCTTCAGCCAAATTGGCCGCAAGCGGCTTCCGGCTGACCGCGCGAACCGTAAAGGACGCTTTGCCCGAAGAGCGCTCCGGAATGCTGGCCAGAATATGGCAGGCGAACTTTTCCGAGGGCCTTCAAGCGGTAATCCAAACCCTTTCGCCGGTGAACTGGGGCGGCGACCCGATAGTGGGACTCGTAGCCATGGGCAACTGGTACCTCGACGTCGCCGGCTCGCTGCTGCTCGGCGGATTCGCGACATCGCTTTTCGCCGGTTCGGGAGCTAGCTCAACCGCGATTCTAATTTCCGCGCCTCTTGCCGCGATCGGAGCCTCGCAGTCGTTCATCCTGCCAATGCTGCCGTTCCTATTCTGGATCGTCGCGGTTGCGGGTTACTTTCTTCTTGTCGCCGAATCCGTTGTCGCGTCCACTCTGTGGGCGTTCGCGCATCTTCGCATGGACGGCGAAGGCATATCCGGCGACGCAGGTCGCGAAGGCTGGATGATGCTGCTTGGACTCGTCCTGACGCCCACCCTGATGATTTTCGGTTTCTTTGCAGGCATGGCAATTTTTCGCATCGCATCGGGGCTGCTCGACGCAGGGATGTTCTATGCAATGAGCGCGTTATTGAACGCGTCGCCGATCGTCGGAATATTCGGGCTCGTCGCGGCCGGGATCCTAATCGTCGTTTCATATGTCGTCGTCATCGAGCGAAGTTTTTCGCTTGTCGCCGAATTCCCAGGCCGGGTCTTGAAATGGATCGGTTCGGATTCCAGGATTTCCGACGGCCCCGGTCAGTCCCGCATGGGCGCAGGGGCATCGGGAGCGGCGACATCGATCGGCTCGCTTGCGCCGAGGGCCGGAGCGACGCTGGCGGGCGGGGGATCCATGGCCCGACGAGGGCTTTCCAAGCTAATGAAATGAAGCAGCTGAGTCTCCCCTTTTTGAAATTGGGAAGGAAAAATTTGAGAGGCGTTCGAATGAATGTCTGTACGCGCCGCAATTTCAGGGAATCTGCGCTCAAAGTCGAAAAAATGGACCCCGCCGCGACCTGTCGAGACCGCTGCCGGGGAGTTGCCGAAGAATAAACGGCCGGCAGTTCGCAGGAAGGCAGGAGAGTCGCGGCTGGGCCAAGGAAAACCGGTGTCAACAAGAAATATGCGGAATTTGCTAGTTTCAGGAGTCTGCACGCGTTCGCGTACTCGCCGACTGGTTCGTATCCGGCGATTTCAAACTTGTTCCCTGAACGCGGATCCTCTCGGAGCGGCACGTAGGCCAAGATGCCGATATGCGTCTCGGCCTCCCGATAAAATTCTCGCCGGGGAATCAGGGCAAAGGTTGAACCCTATAAAGGGTTGGCTCAATCCTCGGCGCGAATTGCAAGGGCAACAACCCGAGCAGGCCCTAAAATCTTGCCTCGCAAATTGGGAAGCAAGTTAAAGCCGTTTGTCAGTGCATGGCAATCCGGCGCGGTCGCCGACGTTTACTTTTCGCGGCGTAGAATCATATCGGCTAGGACAGTTTCCAGTTTTCCATGCGCAGCATGTCGAGAAAACGAATACTCTTCACGCCAATCTGGCCACAGGTAAACGGAATATTCGGATTCTTGCGCGAATTTCCAACTTCCGCTTTCTCCGATGACACAACATGCCGATCCGCGCCGTTCAGGGTAGCCCGGGCAAATCCAAACGGGTCAGCATTGCTAATTCGCAAGCGTTCGGTCGAGCGATGGCGACAGTCCGTCGCGGCGTCATTTCGGTCTCTGCGAAATTGGTACTGGTAACCAGGAATCCGGCGTGCTATTTGGCTGCGCATGGAGATTCGCATCGAGGATATCGCGATCCCACCCGTTCCGCGCGTCGCTGACGACGGGCAGCTGTCGGAGGCGTCGGCTCCCGGTCCGGTCGACTGGAAATTCCTTTGCGAGCGCTATGAGCAACCACATTGAGTGAAGCAATTGGCGGTTCCCGCGTTCACGGTATTTGGGGAACCCCGGCACGATTGCGCAGTCCGCGCGGCGCGCGCTCCCGGCAACCGTTCACGGCAGCGGCGGCAGTCGGACAACACGGATCGTCACCGCTGGATCGAACGCTTACAACTACAAAGTCCGCGATTGGCGTAAACAACTTCGGCTGTTCATTACGATTTCTTAAATGAAAAAGGTGAGATGCTTGCCTGTTTGGCGGAAGACTTCCCGGGATTTGCGGAGAACTGGTTTTGTGCCCAAAAGATTGAGGGTACAAAGAATTGTTCGAAACATGGGCAAAAAATGAGAAGGGGGTTAAGCCATGAAGGCATTGTCAGTTAAGCAACCATGGGCGAACTTCATAGCCTGCGGGCGTAAGACTATTGAGACGCGAACATGGGCCACGCGATACCGGGGTTTACTTCTCATAGTGTCGTCCAAGCGGCCCAATATTGCTCCTGCCGGCAGTGCCGTGGCGATCGCCAAGCTTGTT
>MPMP01000093.1:0-17500 GCA_002238565.1 Albidovulum sp. bin36 | reverse complement strand
GAAGCTGGACTTCTGCCCGCGCATTTCTTCGGGTCGCACCAGCGTCTCGAATGCGACGAATTTCGCGCCTGGGGAAGGTTCGACGCGCTTAAGGAGCTCCGAGAGCTCGAAGCCTATCCAGGGAACCACCATCGACCAGGCTTCGACGCAGCGAAGACGGTAGATGCGCTCCTCCAGCGCGACGCCGGAGACAATATCCTCGTAGGCATAGGTTCCCGGCCTGCCGACCATTCCGTCGACAACGACGCTCCAGGGCTTTGTAGTCAATTCTCCGGCATAGCGCGCCGGGTCGCCTTTGCCGGTGCCGAATTCATAAAAGTTGTTGTAGCTGGTGATATCTTCCAAGTCGTTCGGGTCTTCATCGGTCGAATAAATGCTCTTCGAGGCTTCCAGAACCGCCCCGTCCGCAATCCCCGCCAGAGAAGCCGCAATCGATGCTCCGCCCGCGCCCTTCAGAAGGTCGCGGCGGTTAAGCCACGCAGATTTCGGGGTAACGTCCGAATACCCCATGTCGTTTTTAAATCTGGTTCTCATGGCCTATCTCCTAGTTTCGAATTCCACAGCAGTTCTGAAACGAGATTTACTGAAATGCAACCGAGTTCACAAAATCTTTAACAGCTGCGGGATCATGCAATGCCGCGCTGCCTGCCGAGGCCGGAAGGCTCGCTTCGACAACGGATGGAATTCGGCCGGCCTCCGGCGAGGCAGCGGCGGAAGCGACGCGGCTTCCGTCCGGGAATGCCGCGCCTGCTCGCCAGGCAATCGATCGGCCAATCGAACCGTTCGCGCGGTTTCAGTGGTATGTGACTTCTTCAACTTCGCCGCGAACGACATTTTCCGTGCCGTCTACGACTAGCCCCGCCGCCCCGGATTCAACCTTGACAGTATCGCCCGCCTTGACTTTGCCGCTGAGAACCAATTCCGCGAGCGGATCCTGGAGATGCCTTTGAATAACTCGTTTCAAAGGGCGAGCGCCGTAAACCGGATCGTATCCGATCCTGGCAAGGAACTCGGTCGCCGAAGCATCCAGGTCGATGCAAATCTCCTTCGCCCCGAGCCGATTGCGCAAAATGCCGATCTGGCGTTCGACTATCCCTTCCATGTTTTTTCGCGTCAGGCGTTCAAAAACAACTATTTCGTCCAGCCGGTTCAGGAATTCCGGGCTGAAGCGCTTGCGCACCGCCTCCAAAACCTTTTGCCTCGCGACTCCGGCATCGCCTCGAGAACCGAGATCCGACAAGGACTGGGATCCCAAATTCGACGTTAGAACGATCAGGGTTTGCGTGAAATCGGATTTTCTTCCCTGCCCGTCCGTCAGCGTGCCTTCGTCGAGGACTTGGAGAAGCACGTTCAAGACTTCCGGGTGGGCTTTTTCGACTTCGTCGAACAATACCACCTGATAGGGCCTCCTGCGCACGGCTTCGGTAAGCACGCCGCCCTCGTCGTAGCCGACATATCCGGGCGGAGCGCCGATGAGCCGAGCCACGGCATGCTTCTCCATGAACTCCGACATATCGATCCGAACCATCGCGGTTTCGTCGTCGAATAGAAAGTCGGCAAGCGCCTTCGTCAATTCAGTCTTGCCCACGCCCGTCGGCCCCAGGAACAGGAAAGAGCCCAGCGGGCGGCCTGGATCGTTCAGCCCCGCGCGCGCTCTCCGCACCGAGTTGGCAACGGCCGAAACGGCTTCGGCCTGGCCCACGACTCTCTTGTGTATTTCCGATTCCATGCGAAGCAGCTTTTCGCGTTCGCCTTCCAAAAGCTTCGAGGTCGGAATTCCCGTCCAGCGCTCGACCGACTCCGCTATCATTTCCGGCTTTACGACCTCCTCTACCTCGACAAGGCTGCCGCCGGTTTCGACTTGGGACTCGGAAATTCTCTTTTCGAGAGCCGGAACAATTCCGTAAGCAAGTTCGCCCGCGCGCGACAAGTCGCCTTGACGCTTGGCCTGATCGAGCTCCAAGCGGCGCTTCTCCAATTCTTCCTTCAGGCGCTGAGCTTCCGCGATGCGCTCGCGCTCGCTCCGCCAATTGGCGGTTAGGGCCGTCGATTTCTCGATCAAGGCCGCCAATTCGGCTTCCAGAACAACAATCCGCTCTTTGGACCCTTCGTCCGTTTCCTTTTTCAGCGCCTCGAATTCAATCTGCTTCTGGAGGATATCCCGGTCGATCGCATCAATCTCCTCGGGCTTGGAATCCAGCTGCATGCGCAGCCGGCTCGCGGATTCATCCACCAGGTCGATTGCCTTGTCGGGAAGAAATCTATCCGTAATGTACCTATGCGATAATTTCGCTGCGGCAATCAGCGAAGAATCGGAGATTCTGACGCCGTGATGCAGTTCGTACTTCTCCTTGATCCCCCGTAGAATCGAAATCGTATCCGGCACAGTAGGTTCGGCGATGAATACCGGCTGGAAGCGGCGGGCGAGCGCGGCATCTTTTTCAATCCGCTTCCGATACTCGTCCAGCGTCGTGGCTCCGATGCAACGCAGTTCGCCGCGCGCCAGCGCGGGTTTGAGCAGATTTGAAGCGTCCATCGATCCTTCGGTATTGCCCGCGCCCACGATCGTGTGCAATTCATCGATAAACAGGACGATTTCGCCGGCCGCGGATGTCAGCTCGGAAAGCACGGCTTTCAGTCTTTCCTCGAACTCGCCGCGGTACTTGGCGCCGGCGACCAAGGCGCCGAGATCAAGCGCCATCAGACGTTTGCCCCGCAGGCTTTCGGGAACGTCGCCGTCTACTATTCTAACCGCCAATCCTTCCGCGATCGCGGTCTTGCCGACTCCGGGTTCGCCGATCAGCACGGGATTGTTTTTCGTCCGCCGGCTAAGCACTTGCATGGAGCGACGGATTTCTTCCTCGCGCCCGACAATCGGATCGATTTTTCCTTCTCGGGCAGCGTCCGTAAGGTCGCGCGCAAATTTTTTCAGCGCTTCGTAGCTCCCTTCCGCAGTAGCCGAATCCGCCGTGCGACCCTTCCTAAGGCCGTTAATCGCGGAATTGAGATTTTGGGGCGTGACCCCGGCATCCGCGAGGATGCTCTTGGCTTTCGAAGGAACTACGGCTAGCGCGGTTAGCAGGCGTTCGGCCGCGACGAATGTATCGCCGCTCTTCAAGGCAATCTTCTCGGCCTCCTCGGCAACGCGAAGAAATGCCGAATCCGAATAGAGCTGCCCGCCGCCGGTCACGATCGGAATCGAATCCAGAGCTTTCGCCACTTCCGCCTTCACTAGCTCGGCATCGCCGCCCGCCTGCGTGATCAATTTCGGCGCAAGCCGGTGTTCATCGTCCAGGAACGCGCGGAGCAGATGGAGCGGACTCAATTGCTGATGATGCATGTTCAGCGCCGTCGCTTGCGCGGCCTGCAGAAGCTCAATGGAACGCTCAGTAAGCTTTTCGGTTTTCATATCAAACTCTCCTTTCGGCACTTGCGGAATTCGGCGCCCTTATGCGGCACGCGCTGTGCAAGCCCTACGCAATATATGGCTACTGGCTTTTCGCCCTTCAAGTTTAAAGCATTCATGCTCACCGGGTTTTCAGTCGAGGCGCGCTCTCCGAAATGGAAATGGAATAGCCGCCGCTGGACGGCTGCGGGCTGCCCATTAGCCTGATAGCCTCTGAACAAACTTAATTCATTCCTGTATTGATTCGGCCATGGCGAACCAAAACAGCATTTCAAGAACTCTCCGGTCGCCCGGCCTGGATCGCGCAGTGGAAGCCCGAGCGCGTCATCTGCGGATACGACGCCGACAGGGCCGGAAACCTCGGCGCCCGCAGCCTCGAGCGGCGGCACGGACGAGTCGAAAGGCTGCGCCCCGAAGGCCGGAAGGGCTGGAACGACATTCTCAGAGACGGCCGGGCGCAGAATCCATCGTTGAGCGTGAACGAAACCCGGCCGCGCCAAGGCCCCGGGGCGCCGTTCGAAATGCCGGTTCCCGCGCAAAAAAACGGGGGGATCCCGCCGGAACCGCTTCCGGGAACCGCGCCGAGGGCAGAACCGCACGCAAATTCCATCATAAAACGTGAACGGTACTCCTTTTAAATAGCGTGAATGTGCAAAGACGGCCGGGAGCATCGGCGGATTCTGGGCGCGATGCTGCGCCGGGAGCACCCCGAGGGCTTCCATCCCGACCCAGTTGTTTCGTTTCGCCGGAAGAGGTAAGTCATGCCTCATGAGAATAGGACTACGCCAATTGAGCCCCGACACGATCGCGTGGCTGAAGGGGGCCCTGGAATCCGGCGGCTGCACGCGCAGTTCGCTGGCGACTGAACTTTGCGAGCGGGAGAACTGGCGCAACCCGCTCGGCGCGCCCTGCCTCGCTTCGGCGCGGACGGCGCTACCGAAGCTGGCGGCGAAGCTGGGCCTGGCTCTGCCCGAGGCGCTGCCCACGGGCGGCGCGACCGCGGCGTCGAGGGCGGCTCCGCCGGACTATCCGGACCTGGAGCTGGACTGCGCGCTCGGCGACCTCGGCCCGGTGGCGGTGGTCCCCGTCGACGACTGCGACAAGCCCCTCGCGCGCTCGATGATGGCGACGCACCATCCGGAGGGCGACGCGGCGTGCCCGGGCGGGCGGATCCGCTACTGGATCGCCTCCGAGCGCTACGGCCGGCTCGGCGGCTTCGTGTTCGGCGCCGCCTCGTGGCACCAGAAGGCGCGGGACCTGTACATCGGCTGGTCGCAGGCGGCGCGGGACGCGAATCTGGGCCGCGTGCTGAACAACGACCGGTTCCTGATCCTGCCCTCGACGCGAGTTCCCGGCCTGGCGTCGCATGCGCTGTCGCTGGCGGCCGAGCGGGTTACGCGGGACTGGGAGGGCCGCTACGGCGAGCTTCCGGTTCTTTTGTACAGCTATGTCGGGCCGGAGCACGAGGGAATCAGCTACCGGGCGGCGGGCTGGGAGATCTGCGCGGGGCTGACGTCGGGCGCGCCGCCGGGACGCCGCGAGCCGGGTCCGCGCCGGTCGGTGTGGATGAAGCCGCTGGCGGCGGACTGGCGCGAGGCTCTGCGCCGGGAGCCGTCGCGGGCGATCGGCTGGGCGCCGGGCTTGGGCGACGTGGAGGACGACTGGGCGGAACGGGAATATGGACGCAGCAGCTGCAGCGATTCCCGCCTGCGGGCGCGGATGGTGGCGATGGGCCGGGCCTGGGCGGAGCGCCCCGGCGCCGCGCTTCCGGCGGTTTTCCCGGGCGAGGCCGAGCGGAAGGCCGCGTACCGGTTCCTGTCGAACCCCCACGTAACCATGGACCACGTTCTGGAGCCGCACCGCGAGGCCCTGGCGGAGCGCTGCCGCCAGCAGCCGGTGGTGCTGGCGGTGCAGGACACGACCATGCTGAACTACGGCGGCCTGGAGGCGACGGAGGGGCTGGTCGACATCGGCGGCGACGGCTCCGGCAGCGTCGGGGTCGCGGCGCACTTCGGGGTCGCGTTCAGCGAGGGCGGCTGCGCGCTGGGTGTGTTCTATCTCGACGCGGACTTCCGGGAGACGGTCGAGGCGAAGGCGGAGCGCAAGGCGAATTCGCCGCCCGGGACGGGCAAGGCTGGCAATTCCGCCGCGTCGGAGACGGAGAGCCGGCGCTGGCGGGACGGGATCGACAAGGCCCTTGAGCTGGCCGCGGCCTGCCCCGATGCCCGGGTCGTGGCGATCTGCGACCGGGAGGGGGACAGCTGGGACCTGATGGAGAAGGCGCTCGCGCGCGAAGCCAGTGCGCTGTTCCGCGCCAGCCGCTCGACGCAGCTCAGGGCCTTCGACGCGGCGGGCGAAAAGCGGGATCTGTGGGTCCATGCGGCCGCGCTGCCGCTCGTCGCCGGGAAGACCATCGACATCGAGGCCTGCGGCGGCGGCCCGCGCGCCCGCGAGACTCGCACGGGCGTGCGCCTGGAGGTCCGCGCCGGTTTCGTCGACCTCGTCCCCCCGGCGGACAAGCCGCGCGGCGCGCCGCCGCTTCGCATGCTGGCGGTTCGGGTCATCGAGCCCGACCCGCCGAGCGGCAGCGAGCCTCTCGACTGGCTGCTGCTCGCCACCTTCGGCGACGCAACGCCGAACCACGCGCTCCAACTCGCGTCCTGGTACGAGAAGCGGTGGCTGATCGAAGAGTATTTCGGGGGCCTCAAGGTCGGCGACCGGATCAAGGACCGGAAGCTCAATCCGGCCCACGACCTGCGCAAGTGCCTGGCCTTCGACGCGGTGACCGCCTGCACGGCGATATCCATCGCGCGCACGATGCCGGACGCGCCCGCGCGCACGGTCGTCCACAAGGACAAGATCATGGTTTCGGCCGTTCACGTGTCCAAGCCGCTCCACGGGAGATAGCGCGGCCCGACCGACCCGAACCAGACGATCGCGAGCTTCGCGGTCAACACGGTCCGCCTCGCCGGATTCATCCCCGGGAAGAGGCAGCCGATGCCGGGAACCAAAAAACTCCGGGACGGCCCCATGCTGCTATTTTTGTTCGTCGAAGATTTCAGAGCTTGGCGAGGCTACGGCTTGATCTGAGTTAACCGCGTACGGTTGAAAGATCCCGAACCTCCTAGGTCGGGAGCCGTTTCTGTTATCGAAATTGTTTTGTCGTGAAATTTCTATCGCCCTGCGATTCCATCGCTGGCCTCGGACCTGCGCCCATATACGCCAACGCTTCATACCGCAGGCGCCGCGGTCTGCGCCGATTTAGAATCCTGCCGCGGCGCCATCGCTGCGCGGGTCGGCGGCGCCTTCGATCAGGCCGTCGTGATGACGAACGAGCGCGCCGGCATGACCCATGATTTCATCGAATGGATCAACAATCTTGACCGAATGACCGAACTCGGAAAGCGCCCTCGGCACGGAGGAATCAAATCGATCCTCGATACGCAGCAATGCGACAGCATCTCCCCAGGTCCGCCCAAGCAGCCATCGCGGAGCTGTAACCGCCGTCTGCAAATCCTGATCAAACAAGGCATATCGAGAGAAAATCATTGCTTGCGTCTGCGGCTGCCCGTCGCCTCCCATCGCCCCGTATGCCATAACTCTGCCATCAGCGAGATGGGCAAGAGCCGGCTGAATTGTGTGGAACGGCCGCCGACCGGATTCGAGGCAATTGAAATCGTGCGGGTCGAGCGAAAAGCTGGTACCTCGATTCTGCCACGTTATGCCGGTTTCATCCAGAATAACTCCGCTTCCAAATTCCCAGTAAATGCTCTGAATAAAACTGACGGCGCGACCCTCGCCGTCAATTGCCCCCATCCATACGGTGTCACCCGTTTCCTCGCGGTGCGGCCATGGCGCGGCTCGGGTAGGATCGACTTCAGCGGCGAGCGACGCGAGCGACGATTCCGAAAGCCACTGCCGCGGATCCGTTGTCATAAAGGCCGGATCGGTTATCTGAGAATCGCGAATGCGAAACGCCCGCTTGGTCGCCTCCACGAGACCATGAACATACTCCGCGGTTTCGGCAGCCTCGATTCCCAGCCGTTCGAAGATTCCAAGCAGAAGTAGCGAGGCTAGTCCCTGAGTCGGCGGCGGCATGTTGTAGATCGTGTGGCCGGCGACCGCGAGGGACAGCGGCGCAACATAAACCGATTTATGACGGGATAGGTCATCCAAGGATACTGGCGTTCCGGCGCGCGAGAGATCGGCGGCGATCGAACGGGCGAGGTCGCCTCGATAGAAGTCGTCGAGACCGGAAGCCGCAAGTCGGCCAAGGGTTGCGGCGATGCGGGGCTGTTTCAGCCTTGCGCCTTCAGCGACCGGGCTGCCGCCCTGCAGGTAGACAGGCGCGAATCCGTGAACTTCCTCAAGCTCATTCCTTTTGCCGATAACGTTGGCTGCAAGATTCCGCGTAACCGGAATGCCTCGGTCGGCGTAATGAATCGCGTCTTCGAACAGCCTGTCGAGAGACATTTTTCCGCCCATGGCTGAACTGGCTTGGAGAGCTGCCTGCCAGCCGGAGACTGCGCCCGCCACTGTCAGCGCAGACAGTGGCCCGCGCGAGGGAATCGCGTCGAATCCCTGCGATCGATAGAATTCGCGGTTGACCGCAGCGGCAGCCGCGCCGCATGCGTCGATGGCTTTCACCGGATGCCCGGGCGCATGGAGCAGCCAAAAATTGTCGCCCCCCAAGCTGTTCATGTGCGGGTAGACCACAGTGATCGCAGCAGCGGCAGCCACCATCGCCTCGACGGCATTGCCGCCGTCACGAAGGACTCTCAATCCCGCTTGCGCCGCCAAATGATGCGGTGCGGAAACCATGCCGCCGTATGCCCGTATTGTCTGAAGCAATTCGGCTCGCTGCTCCTATGCGGCCAATGGGCGACGGTGCTTTGCCGCCGATTCAAGTACTGCAACTACGCCCGCGAGGGCGTCCCAGCCCGAGGAATTCCCGAATCGCGACAAGCGATCAATTGCGTCCGCGGCGCATTCTCCGGAAATTATCGCATTGACCGCAGCGTGAAGGCTGGCGTTTCCAAGACCCGCCGCGGCCGACTCGAGCATCGCCAGCGAAATCAAGTTTGTCGATGCGCGAGCGCAATCCTCAATCGCGGCCCAAAGGCGGCATGCGCCGTCTCGCTGGCCAATAGCATGCAGCGCGACCAGATATCCACTAAGAAAATCGTCCCCCGAAGGCGTCAGCCCCGGGCCAAGCCCAATCAGTTTTCTTGCCCAATCGCAATCGCCGAAGGTTCCCGAACTTAGCGACGCAACGAATTTCCCGGCCGAGAACACCAGCGGTTGCGCTGCGCGTCCAACGGTATCGCCGTCTTCGGGGCAATGGCCATCTTTTACAAATCCGCCTAAACCCGCATAGTTGATATTGCGCGGCAAGGACATCCTGAGTCCGCTGATCCCGCGCCGGATCAGGGCCGGATCAGGAAACTTCGCCCAGACTTCCGGCATCCATCGCCTAGCAGGGCGCATGTCCAGTTCCAAGCGACCGGGAACGACGATCCGCTCGATTGTCGCATAGGCGGCCTGATCGACGGCAAGGCCGGTGCTTCTGAAATCGGCGTGCCGAGGAATCGTCGTCGCAACCGAAAAGGCGCAAGGATCCGTGTCGTCCCGCGCAATTGAAAGCAGGCCGGCGTTCATCGACACATAGGCGACCGAAGACAAGACTGCGGCGACGCGCCCCTTGCGCCCGACCGAGCCGCGCAGCCGGTATTCAACGGAAGGTCCGACCAAAGTGGCTTCCAGCATAACAGGTTCCGGCCTAAGCATGGCCGCCTAGTACGATATGCGTACCCGATTCTCCCCTCAAGGCTGCTTCGACGGATTCAAGATGAGTGATGATAACGCGCTCTCCTCCGCCATCGAGAAATCTTAGCGCCGCCTCGACTTTGGGGCCCATGCTTCCTTCAGGAAAGTGCCCCTCGGACATATAGCCGCGCAGCTTCCGGGTCGTTACCATTTCCAGATCTTTCTGATCGGGTTTCCCGAATTCTATCGAAACGCGCGGAACGGCAGTTAGGATCATCATCAAGCGAATGCCAAGCACATTCGCCATTAGAGCAGAGGTCAGGTCCTTGTCTATTACGGCGCGGACACCATGACGGGTCCCGTTTGGCCGGCGGACGACGGGGATTCCGCCGCCGCCTGCAGCGACGACCATGGTGCCGCCGCGAGAGAGAGTCCGCACAAGGGAGATATCGCAAATATGCTTGGGTTCGGGTGAGGGGACTACGTGGCGCCAACCGCGACCCGCGTCTTCGCGCATTGTCCAATCAAGTTCGCGACCGATGTCCTTAGCCTCCTCTTCGCTGTAGAATGTTCCGATCGGCTTGGTCGGGTTCTTGAAGGCGGCATCATCGGGATCGACCTCGACCTGAGTCAGAAGGCAGGCGACGTGGCGCGGACTGCCCGCTTCGCGAAGGGCATTCTCCATAGCCTGCACGAGCAGGTAGGCGATTCCTCCCTGGGAGTGGGCGACGCAGATATCAAGCGGCATCGGTGCGATGACGCCGCGGGTCAATGCCTGGCGCATCAGGATTTTTCCGACGACAGGGCCATTGCCGTGGGTGAGAATAAGCTCGTTGTCGCCGAGAGCGAGCGGCAGCAGGGCGCGCGCCGTTTTGGCCGCGATTTCCTTCTGCTCCTGCGAAGTGCCCTTTATGTCGTCCGGATGGGTCGCGTTGCCGCCGATAGCGACCAGAATTCGTCTCGGTATTTCGAATGGCGCCACAGCCATTTCGGATTCAGCCTCCCCGCGCCGCCGCCAGTGCCCAGCGCGCGGCGTCGGCATTGCTCGGCGCAACCGCGATATCGACGGATCGGCATTCGTTTTCCTGTCTTGAAAGCACCTGGGGATCCCTTTCGGTCCCGGTCACCGAACAGATCACCACCGGTCCATTTTCGCGCCGATGCGCACGAACCGCCGCTGCGATCTCCGCCGCGGGACTCGGATGGGCGCCGTGCCCGATCACCAGATCCAACAGGATGACGCCAAGATCATTGCGCTCGAGCGCCTCCTTCAGCAAACCGTTGCGCATGTCCGGATCAATCATCGGATGCGGGCGGCCGAGGGTGTACTCGTCGCTGCCGAGATCAAGCATTAAGCAAGAGCCGGAGCGGGATTTGGGCACTCCGGCAACCGGAGCGTTCGATGCGACCGGGAAACCTTCGTCGCGAAAGATCACCTGCGCCTCCGCGCAAAGCGTGCCGCCGGCGAACAGTCCGAGAATACCGCCCGGCTTCGCCCGCGGAGCGCCCGGCTTCGCGCATTCCGGGCTTGCGCCCATAGCTGCGAACGCCGCTTCCTTTAGCGTGAAAGCTTGCCTTACATTATCCGGCAAGTCGAGCCTCGAGGCGCCCAGAAAGCACGCCACCGCCGGTTTGGCGGAGGACTGCAGCCGATCGAGAACCAGTCTGGCGACATCTTCTCCCTGAGGCTTGGCAATTAATACGATTCGTTCGGTTCCGTGGTCGCGGGCGAGAGCATCGACCGCCATTTGCGCCGTTATTCCGCCCACTGCGGAGTTCAGGTCCCGCCCGCCGGTGCCGATCGCATGGGAAATTCCGCCGCCCATTCGATCAATCAAGCAGGCGACTTCCTGTATGCCCGTTCCCGAGGCGCCGACAATTCCAACTGTTCCCCGGGACACGCGATTTGCGAATGCAAGAGGCGTTCCGGAGATTATCGCCGTGCCGCAATCGGGCCCCATGACCAAGACGCCGAGGTCGCGCGCTTCAAGCTTCAACTCGGCTTCGGCTTCGATAGGAACATTGTCGCTGAAAATCATCGCATGCAACCCGGCTCGAATGGCCTTGCGCGCCTCGGCCGCCGCATATTCGCCGGGAACCGAGATCAGGGCGACATTGGCACCTCGAAGCGCCGCCGCGGCGGACTGCAAAGTTCGCGGGCGCCAGCCGACGCCGCGCGCATGCGGTAGCGCGGGCGCGTCGAGTTGCGCCAGAGCCGCCGCCAGCCCCGCTTTCGCCGCCGGCGCGTTTTGAGCGCGAACGGCAATGACCAGATCGCTTCCTCCCGCCGCCCGCCCGACTTCCGACAGGATTCCGGCATCCGCCATGATCTCCATGTTCGCAGGCGTGCCCATCATGAGGGTGGCTTCTTCAATCTGTTCGAGGCACCTGACGACCTGCGAAATCCGCATCAGCGCAACGGAGTCCAGGTATGCGCCCCTTCGAACCTCGTTCAGAACTACCATGCTCATGCCGCGCTCGTCCGCTTGGCCAGCGCGGCGAGCGCCCGCGTGAAGCACTCCATCGGCGCCTGCGCGATGCCGGCTCCAACTTGCCCGATGCCGGGATTGCGATGCGCGATCCCGGTATTGATCGTTGGCACGATTCCTGTTTCTACGACCAGCCGGATGTCGACCCCCGTCGGAACGCCGAGATAGTCCATCGCGGGAATCGTCCATTCGGAATTCTCCGCGACAACAATTTCTTTCATTCGGAGCGTGAAATTCCCGGCGTCGGACGCGGAACCCGCACCAACGAATCCGGCTACCGCCGGAGCGGCGCCCATGGCAAATCCTCCGAGACCGATCGTCTCGACGATCGAGCTGTCGCCCATGTCCGGATTGGCATCCTTCTCGGTGAATCCAGGAAAATAGAGCCCTTCAGGCATTTCAACGGGCGCGGTAAACCATTCGTCGCCGGTCGCGCCTACGCGAATTCCGAAGTCAGTGCCGTTCCGGCTCATCGCGGTCACGATGCTGCATCCCTCTATATCGCGAGCTGAATCGGTGATCGACTTGCCCATGGCCATGGCGATGTTCAGAAAGAACTGGTCGTTTCCAGCAATAAAGGCAAGCGCGCGCGATAGTTCAAGGGAATTCCCTGACGTCTTTGCCAGCGCCGGCGCCAGCGCCCTCAGCGCGAGGCTGGAGCATGCTACGTTTCGCTGATGCATTTCGTCGCCCATGGTCAGGCCGCGGGCGACGAGGCTCTTCAGCGGAATCCCTCCCGCTTCCCTTAGCGCGCGGCCAAGACTCGGCCCGAATTCGTCTCGAATCCAGCGCAGGCGATCGAGCACCTCGTCGTCGTTTCCTCCGAAGCGCATCACCTTGCCGAGACCCTCGTTTACGGCGCAATAGGCGCGATTGCCGAATGCTCGGTTTTCGACAACCATTAACGGCTGGCTAAGCGTGGTAATGCCGGTCATCGGACCGACTGCGCCGAAGTCGTGATTGGGATGGAATGCGAACGAACCGTCCGATGCGATCCTTTTCGCCTCTTCAAGGTCGGCGGCCCATCCCTCGAACACGGCGATTCCTTGAATTGCGCCGCGCATTGGCCCGCACATTCTGCTCCATTCGACCGGCGGCCCCGCGTGCAGGATCATGCCCGGTTCGAGCGAGGGAATGGCTTCGGAAGCCGGGATGACGTCAATCAGCACAGGGTCGCCCGCAAGCATCCGCTTTACGGCGCGCGCATTCGCCTTGCCTACGGATTCCGCTCCGCAATCCGCCAGAAGCTTCGCAATGCCCGGATCGCCTCTCGCCGGGGGAGACCAGTCTACATGTTCGACCTGAACCCCTTGGCTTGCCAGATCGCGAGCGAAATCCGCAAGCCCGACATTGACAACCGCGACGGGGCCATTCAGAAGTGCCGCCATTCGGTCGGTTGTCAACCCGCCGCCTCCGCATAGGCTAGGTAGGCGGCATCCACCCCGGAATTGGGGGGTACGCTGTAACCGTTGCGCCGCAGCACCGCCTCCAGGGATGCGAGGCAGCGAAGGATGTTGGGCATTCGGCAGACATTGCCCATTGTGCCTATCCTCCAGATCTTTCCTGCGAGATGCCCGAAGGACGTGCCGATCTCGATCCCGAAGTCTTGCAGCATCTCTCTTCGTACTTTCTCGCCATTGCCGCAGGCATTCGGAATTTTGACTCCCGTTACGCTGACTATTCTGTTTTCGGGATCGCCGAACAGTTCGAGGCCCATCGCCGTAAGACCCGCGCGCAATGCGCGGCTAGCCTGCGCATGGCGTTCGAAACCCGCTTCAAGCCCTTCCTCCAGCACCACCCGCGCACATTCTCGCGCGGCGTAGAGCATCGAGGTGGATTCGGTATGGTGGTTCAAGCGCCTTGGACTCCAGTAGTCCATCAGCATACCGAAATCGAAGTAGTTCGAACTAACGGGCGGGCCTTCGGCCCCGCGATAGCCTTCGGGACGAATGCCGGCTTCAATGTGCTTGCGGCGGCTGATCGCCTCGGCTGCGCGCTCGCTGAGCGTAACCGGCGCCGAGCCCGGCGGTCCCGACATGCACTTCTGCAGTCCCGAAGCAACCGCGTCCAGCCCCCAGTCGTCTACGTTGAGCGGTATCCCGCCTAGCGTCGCGGTCGCATCCACGAAAATTAAAGTTCCCGTTTCCCGGCAAGCCTCGGCAAGCCCGGCAAGAGGCTGCGCCATAGTCGTGGACGTGTCTCCATGGACCAAGGCTAGAACCTTCGGGCGGACGCGCTTGACCTCGTCCGCAATCTGTTCCACGGGAAAAACGCCGCCCCACTCGGTATCGATGTTTGAAACCTCGCCGCCAACGCGCCCGCTAATCTCCGTCAATAGATGGCCGAAGCGTCCGAAGCGCGGAACCAATACGCTGTCGCCCGGAGCTACGAGGGAGCCGAGGCACGCTTCTATTCCCGCCCGCGCGGTCCCGTTCACGAGCAAAGTCCAGTGATTGCGGGTTCGGTAGACCTGCCGGTAGAGTTCCATGACCTCGTTCATGTAATTCGTGAATTCAGGGTCGAACTGTCCCAGCATCGGCACCGACATGGCGCGCAGCACGCGCGGGTATACATCCACCGGGCCCGGCCCCATCAAGAGACGCGGGCTAGGGTCGAGTTCTGAAAAAAAGTTCTGGTCGGATTTTTTCCGGTTTAACTTCAATTTCGGTAGCCTCCAATCCGCTCCACTGTCCGGAGCAGCAGATTCGATCCCGCGATCGCGTCCTCGCGTGTAATCTCCTCTTCCGGACAGTGGCTGATCCCTCCACTGCATCGAACGAAGATCATGCCGACATCGGCAATCCCCGCCATCGCCGCGGCATCGTGGCCGGCGCCGCTCGGAAGCAGGAAGGGGCGATGGCCGAGATCCTCCATAGCCCCCGCTATCTCCTCCACTATCCAGGATGAGCAGGTTACTCCGTTAACGTCGTGCGACTTCTCGACGGAGATTTTCACGTTTCTTCGCGCAGCAACGTCCGCCATTCGCTGCTGCATTTCCTTGACAGCCGCACGTCGAACGTCATCAACCGACGCCCTGACGTCAACCGAAAAGGAAGTCGTGCCGGGGATTACGTTGGTCGTTCCCGGGGATGCCGACATCCGTCCGACCGTCGCGACCGACTGCGAATGGCGCTTCGCGGTATCCTCTATCAAAAGAACGCATTCGCTTGCCGCCGCCAGCGCATCGCGCCGAGCGTTCATCGGCACGGTACCGGCATGGCCTGCCGTCCCGGTAACCGTAACCGTCATTCTGACTGCGCCGGCGATCGCAGTCACCGCGCATACCGAGAGGCCCTCGATCTCCAGAACGGGTCCTTGCTCTATATGCACCTCCAGATAGCATCGTACGTCCTCGGGCCTTCGAGCGGCATCGCATATCCGACTCGGATCAAGCCCGAAGGTGGTCATTGCTTCGGCCAGAGAAATTCCGTTTTCGTCTCTTCGTTCCAAAAGATCTCCATCGAATGACCCGGCCATGCCTCGGCTGCCAAGAAAAGCCGATTGGAATCTGACTCCCTCCTCGTCCGCGAATCCCGCAACTTCGATGGCATCGTCAAATCTAATTCCTCGTTCATTCAGCGACCTTACGCAGTCGATTGCCGCCAGCATGCCGAGAGCACCGTCGTAGCGTCCGGCCCTGACCACAGTATCGAGATGCGAACCAAGAACTATTGCCGGAGCCCGGGGAGTCCGGCCGTCGTAGCGACCGATAACATTGCCGACCGCGTCCTCGCGAACTTCCATGCCAGCAACTCGCATCCACTTTGCGGTCAGATCGCTGATCCGCCGATGCTCGCGCGTATAGCAGCGTCGGGTCAGGTGTTCGCCCGACTCGCTGATTCCCGCCATTTGATCCAGCCGTTCCATGATGTCGGCGCCGAGGTTTGAAATTTCTGACAAGATTCCCCTTCCGTAGATTCTTGTTTCTAGTTCGACGGGCAGAATAAGATCGCCGGCATTCGGACAAGCACATGTACATTGGACCGAGAAGCGGCCGCGCCGCCGCGCATTGCCTACCGGAACGGCCATTTAACCGCAAGGCGCAAACCGCGCATCTTGGTCGAAAACATCGGAAAAGCGGTTTCGATTTTGCGACTCTCTCAATTTACCCGGCGACCTCATCGGCTTGCAAGGCCGGCAGTGAAATTCGGAGCAACCGCGTGCCCGCGCCCTCAAAACGGATCGCCGCCGCTAGGAAAGGGGGATTCGAGAGGATGGGCTGCTGGAACCCGAAATCGAAGCATCCGAGAAAGAACGCGTAGCCGGGCCGAAACAAGATTCTGCAGAAATCGGCGATTATTGGTATTTAGTCGCCCCCTATTTCTCGCGATTTTCATTTTGCGTGATATTCACGGCAGGAACGCCCGCCTTGTGCGTGGGTTGAACCTTGGGGGGCCGGTGCGTTGATCTGAGCGCGCCTGGGCTTGAGGCCCTGCCGTGGCTGCGATGTCGGGGCGATGGCGATTCCGTTTGACATCATGTGCCGGGCGTTCTATGGCTGGTCCCGGATGGTTCCGGGAAGGCGGTTTCGACGGACGCATCGTATGGTTCAAAGGCGCTCGAAATCCCGGCCAACGCGGCGCTGCGGCGCCTGCCGCCCTACGGCCCGGAGCTGAATTCGGTTGAGACCGTATTCCAGTTCCTGAAATCGCGCCGCTTCGCCAACCGGGTCTTCGAGACCGCCGATGCCGTCAAGGAGAAGGTTGGCGCCGTCTGGTCGGATTTCACCAAGTCCCCGGATCGGATCCGCGCGCTCGGCGCTCGAAGTCGGGGAGAATTGGCATGAGAAACATCGGGTCCGGGAATTGAATATAGGCCATTTGCGAATTCGGAGCGCATCGCGCGCTGCACGATCATTCCGGAGTTTCGAAAGGCGACCAATACAGAGCCCTGGGCCTAAGCACTTTCCCCTTCACCGTATGCTCTGCCGTCTGGACGATAATTTCGATCATCGGGCCGGGTAGAAGGGGGCCTTGCGGCAATCAATGCATCATGCTTGCCTCGGTCATATTCTATTTCCTCAACCATTTACTTTGGGCTTGCACAGCCCTGAAGCCGTACTAGGGGATTTTCAGTCCCCGCCGGCGCTTCTGCGCGCCCGGAAGGGACGGGCGCTTTGAGGCGTGGAACCCCGCCAGCCCGGCCGCGAGCACGACGAAGCATCCATGTTTCAAGTCAAGCGGTTTTTTGAATTAATTTAGCGTTTTCCGGACATTTTATACACGGCTTTTCACAGTTTTTCCACGGCGGCGCCTGTCAAGTCGCCGCCTCGAAATTCCGGGGCGCGACTGAACCGCTTGATTCAGTTCGGCGTCGTTCCGACGCGAGCCGCCCTCAGGAGGAGGCTGCGCACCCCGCCCATTAGCCAGATAGCCTTTGAACAAACTTGATTAGTTCCTGTATAGATTCGGCCATGGCGAATCAAAACAGCATTTCAAAAACTCTCCGGTCGCCCGGCGGCGCCGCGCGGCTCGGGCGAATTCTCGAGGCGGGAGGCTTTGAGACCAGAACCGAGCTCGGCCGCCTGGTCTGCCTGGAATTCGGCTTCGCCGATCCTCTCGGCCGCCTTCAGGAGGCGAGCTGCACCGTCGCTCTACGCGAGCTCGCGGCCGAGAGCCGCATCCGGATCCCGGAGCCGACCCGCCGGGGCGGCGGCGGCGGGGCGGCGGGGCCCGGAAGCCGGGGTCCGCCCCCCGCACAGGGTGCCGCCAGCCGAAGAGGTTCCCGCATGCGCCGGGCTGGTCTCCGGCCTTCGGCTGGTTCCGGCCGAGGACCGGGAGCAGCGGCGGATTCTGGGCGCGATGCTGAAGCGCGAGCATCCCGAGGGAGCGGTTCGGCA
>MPMP01000092.1 GCA_002238565.1 Albidovulum sp. bin36 | reverse complement strand
CATCGGCACCCCGGTCCCGTCGACGGCAAGATGCATCCGTGATTCCAAGGGGTTGTCTTCCACGACCTCCTCCTGCTCGAACCGGAGAACCTCCTCGCCAAGCGCCAGGGACCAGCGCTGAAGCGAGCTTGACGATGCGTTCACCCCGGCAAGGTTCGCGATGTGGCGGCTCGCCGCATCGAAGCTCATCATCGGCGTCGTCTCGGCCATGACGCTCAACATCGCCGGCGTGAGCGTGTCACCTTCCAGGCCCAGCGCGCGGTCAAGCGGAAAGAAGCCACTGCGGCACGATCGGCAATAATAATAGCTGCGCTCGAACTCGACCCGGCCAAGCCGGGTGATCCAGGCTTTTTTCTTCCTCGCCTGGTGAAGGCACATAAGCTTGCCGCAACTCGTGCATTCCGGCGGTGGCAGAGCCTCGTCAAGCTGTTCGAACAGAATCTTCAGCGCCGTCGCGCCGCTGCAAAGAGAACTGTCGCGGAGCACCCGCTCCTCGCTGTCCAGGTCCGGAGCACCCGACGCGAGGTCCGCCGCCAGCTTCGGAAGTTGCGGGCCGAACTCCGCCTGCACAGCCCCGTGCAAAGCCGGAAGCGGCCCGCCGACCGGTCCGGAGCCCGCCAGAGGCAACTCGCCCTCCGTGATGTCGCAGCTCCGCACCTCGCCGCCTTCCAACCAGTAGCGGGTGTATCCGCCCTCGTGCTCGCGCAGCTCCACCTTCGCGCCTTCCTGCCCCAGGCCTTCCAGAAACGCCACCGCGTCTGAATGTCCGTGCCCGTGATTCCCTTTGACCTTCGCCATCATCCGCGCTCCCTGCCTCGTTGCCTCTGCAAGCGCGCCACCCGCCGGTTCTCCCGGCAGTATTCGGACACGCAGCAAAGCCAGCATGCCAAATGCGAATCGCAACTGTAAATTAATTGGGTTACACGCATCCTCGTGCGGCGGCTTGCCTCGCGCTATTTCGAGCGCGAAATCCATGCGGCGAAAAACTGTTGCCTCGGTGCGCGGCCAATTGCGAAACGGCGGCGACTTGCCCTATCGCCGAGCCGGCGAGCATCGCATTGCAAATCTTGAAGAATTTATCTCCGCGTCGATCGAATGATTTCGGCATTAGTCGCATAAAAGGCGCGTGTAGTCGAATTTGAGCATTAATTCCGCCGGTTTCGATTATAGGAAACGCAGAATTTTGATTGCGGTTGCCAACCATGCCGGAAATTTCAATTGTCTATTGGCGCGACATTCCCGCGCAAGTGATTGTCGGCAAGGGACGCCGCGCCGCGAAAATTCAGCTGCCGGAAAGATTCGAGCGGGCAATCGACCGCTGCGCCATGAAAACCGGCGCGAAGGATACCGACTCATACCTATCGGAGTGGCGCAAAGGGACGCCGCGAGTTGCTGAAGGAGATCCAAGCGTCCTGGCGGAAACAGAATCCGAAAGACTCCGAAGGGAATATGATTCTTCGCGCCTCTCAAGCCTCATCGAGAACGGCGGATGGGAACAAAATCGCGGCGATTCCGCGGCGCCTAGGGAATAAGCGCGGGCGGATATCCGGCAGGATGCCGGAATAGAAAAAAGAGCATAGCATTGGCAAATGGAATTTCCGAACAAATCCGCGGCTTTTCGATCGAAGTCATGCCGCGAACGGCGGCGAAAATAGACGATTTCCGCGCGATTCTTCCGCTTGGGACAAGGGTGTACGTCGCGATGATCGAAGGTACTCCGCTGGACGAGATGGTCGCGACAGCGAAACGCATTCGCTCCAGCGGTTTTCCGGTTATGCCCCATTTTCCGGCAAGGCTGATCGGCAGCCGCCGCGAACTCGCCGACTTGATTGATCGCTACTCCAGCGAAGCGAACGTAGACGAGGCGCTTGTCATTGGCGGCGGCGCCGGAGCGCCTGCCGGCGATTTCCACTGCGCATTGCAGCTGCTCCGAACGGAATTATTCTCGAAGGCCGGGTTTACGCGAATCCATATTGCCGGCCACCCGGAAGGCAATCGGGACATAGACCCGCAAGGCGGGACGGCCAACGTCGACGAGGCCCTCGCCAGCAAGCACGAATTCCTAAGGAGTGCGCATGCCGAATCCGCTATCGTAACGCAGTTCCTGTTCGAAGCGGAACCCGTTCGGGCATGGATGCGCAGAATCCGGGAACTCGGTATCGAGCTGCCGGTTCATCTCGGCATAGCCGGTCCCGCTAAATTGCAAACATTGCTGAAATTCGCCATTGCCTGCGGGGTGGGGTCGTCGCTCCGAGTTCTGAAGCGCAGAGCCAGCGACATTCCCAATCTGCTCCGGAAGCACGAGCCAACCGACCTGATCGAGGACATTTCAAGATTCAAGGCAAGCAATGAATTGCAGAATTTCGCCAATCTGCATGTCTTTCCGCTCGGCGGCATAATGGCCAGCGCTAAGTGGGCGGCCGAAAAGGGCGGACATGCGCATACGCTCGGCGCATTCGCTCGCTAGAGTTGAAATGCGATGACGCGAACGATAGTCGAATCCAGGAGCAGGACCGAGGCGATTGGATTCGACGAGCCATTCTGCGTGATTGGCGAACGAATCAACCCGACCGGGCGCAAAATGCTCGCGGCCGAACTCGAGGCTGGAATATTCAGCACTGTCGAGGCGGATGCGCTGCAGCAGGTGGCGTGCGGAGCGACGATGCTGGATGTCAACGCGGGCGTGGTTTACAATTCGAATCCGGATCCGAACCTGACCGAGCCTCCCCTGATGCGCAAGCTAATTCAGCTTGTGCAAGGCATCGTGGACGTGCCGCTCTGCATCGATAGCTCGGTGCCTGCCGCTCTAAAGGCGGGTCTGGAGCAGTGCGAGGGCCGCCCTCTGGTGAATTCCGTGACCGGCGAAGAGGAGCGGCTCGAAACTATTCTTCCTCTAGTTAAGGCGTACAATGTTCCCGTCGTGGCCATATCCAATGACGATACCGGAATATCCGAGGACCCGGATGTCAGATTCGCGGTCGCCAGGAAAATAATCGAGCGCGCCGCCGATCACGGGATCGCGGTTCAGGATGTCGTCGTCGACCCGCTCGTCATGCCGGTCGGAGCCATGGCGACCGCGGGAAACCAGGTTTTTTCACTTGTTCGCCGATTGCGCACGGAACTTGGCGCGAATACAACCTGCGGCGCATCCAATATTTCCTTTGGCTTGCCGAATAGGCACGGAATTAATTCATCTTTCCTTGCGATGGCGATCGGCGCCGGCATGACGTCGGCGATAATGAACCCTACGCGCCCCCAGGAAATGGAAGCCGTGCGCGCAGCGAATTTCCTTACAAACAATGACCCTCACGGCGCCGAGTGGATCAGACATTATCGGCCGCCCCAGGAGATGTCGGCGACGGATGCTCCCGTACGAGCGAGGCGCAGGAGGCGTCGGGCAAGATGAGGGATTTCATGCAGCCGCGACTGATTCAATTGAAAACTTGCGCATTCGATTGAAGAAAACGCCAAATGAGTCCGACACGCCGCTGCTGCGTCGATCATCGGCAATCGACCGTGATTTTCCCGATTCGCGGAATATTGCTCGATGCCATGGATCTAGTGTGAGGAGGCATTATGCCCTGCGATGATCCGCTTGTGATTTTCACGCCGTCGGGCAAACGAGGGCGCTTTCCCGAGGGCACGGCCGTCCTGGATGCGGCTCGCAGGCTCGGGGTCGACCTCGACAGCGTCTGCGGCGGGCGCGGCATATGCTCGAGGTGCCAGGTCAAGCCTTCGTTCGGCGAATTTCCGAAGCATGGAATCCGCGCGGTCGAGTCCAATCTTTCCGAATGGAACGCGGTCGAGGAGCGATACAGGTCGAAGCGAGGGCTTCGTAAGGGCCGACGCCTCGGCTGCCAGGCGAAACTCATGGGCGACGTTGTTGTCGACGTCCCGCCGGAATCCCAAGTACACAAGCAAGTTGTCCGGAAATCGGCCTCGGCGAGGCGTATTGAATTGGCTCCGGCGACTAGGCTGTACTACATCGAAGTCGAGCAACCGGACATGCATGTTCCGACCGGAGATCTCGAAAGAGTTCGCAAGGCGCTTGCCGAGCAATGGGAGATTCATAACGCGCAAATAGATTTCGGCTTGCTGAAATCCCTTCAATCCAGGCTTCGAGACGGCGCGTGGTCCGCGACGCTGGCGATACATTCCGCGCCGGACCAGATCGCTCCGCGAATCGTCGCCGTATGGCCCGGGTTTTATGAAGGCAAGATATTTGGGGTGGCGATCGATTTGGGGTCGACGACGATTGCGGCTCATCTATGCGATTTGAGCGACGGTTCGGTGCTCGCCGCCGCCGGAAGAATGAATCCGCAGATTAGATTCGGCGAAGATCTGATGAGCAGGGTCTCCTACTCGATGCTGAACGCTTCCGGCGCCGCTGAGATGACCGACGCAGTCGTCGAAGCCGTAGACGAATCGATAGCGGAAGTCGCCAAGGAGGCGAATGTCGATTTTTCCGCCATTCTAGAACTCGTTGTCGTCTGCAATCCGGTCATGCACCATTTGTTCCTCGGCATCGATCCGGTCGAGCTCGGCCAGGCTCCCTTCGCTTTGGCGGCTGCGGATTCGATCAATGCGACCGCCAGGGATATCGGCCTCAAAAATCCGCCGGCGTCGGCTAGGCTCTACACTCTCCCATGCATCGCCGGGCATGTCGGAGCCGATGCCGCCGCGGTCGTGCTGTCGGAGGAGCCGCACCAAACGGTCGATAGAGTGCTAGTCGTCGATGTCGGAACCAATGCGGAAATAATCTTTGCCGACCGCAATGGCGTACTAGCCTGTTCTTCGCCTACGGGTCCCGCTTTCGAGGGCGCTCAGATTTCGTCCGGCCAGCGAGCGGCGCCGGGCGCCATCGAAAGAATAGAAATCGATCCTGCAAGCAAAGACCCTCGATACAAGGTCATCGGCTGCGATCTTTGGTCGAACGAAGACGGGTTTGAAACCGCCTCGGTCGCTACGGGGATTACCGGCATTTGCGGATCCGGGATTATCGAAGCCGTAGCGGAAATGCGCATGTGCGGTCTGCTCGATAAATCTGGGCTGGTCGGATCGTCGGCTCAAACCGGGTCGCCGCGATGCCGCGCCGACGGGCGGACGAACAGCTACGTGATTCGCGATTCTGAACTCTCCGGAGAACGACCCATCGCCGTGACGCAGGCCGACATTCGGGCGATACAGCTTGCCAAGTCGGCGCTTTACGCCGGTGCCAAGCTCCTAATGGAGGAAGCAGGCGTGTCGACTGTTGATCGCATTGTGCTCGCGGGAGCTTTCGGAGCGCATATTTCGCCGAAGCATGCTCTGGTCCTTGGCATGATTCCGGATTGCGACCTTGAGAAAATAGTTTCCGCCGGCAATGCCGCGGGCACCGGGGCGAGAATTGCCCTATGCAATGTCAATGCCAGGCGGGAAATCGAGACCGTCGTTCGCTCGATAAGGAAAATTGAAACGGCCGTGGAGCCGAAATTCCAGGAGCACTTCGTAAATGCCAACGCCCTACCCCATGCCACCGACGAATTTCCGAATTTATCGCGGCACGTGGCACTGCCTGACACGGCGTTCAATGCGCCGGGAACAGCCGGCGGCGGCGGTCGGCGGCGGCGCAAGCGCAGGTAGGAAGTTCTTTCGGATCCGGATGGACGGAGGCACGCGATTAGCCTCGGCAGCCATCGTCCTGGGCATTTAAAAACTTCATCGGCACGTCGTCGAAAAGTGAATTTTTTTTGTCGATCAAATATAAAATCCGGTTTTAGCAATTGAAATTTTCGGCAAGAAAAAGTAATAATCGATTCGAGCGGATGTAGTTCAAATGGTAGAACAGCAGCGTTCCGCGCTGAATGAATGTCGGTTCGAATCCGGCCGTCCGCTCCATTGGATATTCGGTTGTTCCGCCGGTATCGATTCCGCATTCGCAAGCATCCCGAATCGTAAGCGCCCGATCACTCCGGGCGCAGTCCAAATTCGTTGCTCCCAGACGGCGTAACTCGCTTGGCGCTGCAGTCCAAGTGGCCGGCCCGGTGCGAAGTTTTTAAATCGGCGCTTGAAAATCATTGCCGATGTCGTTCCTGCATCGTCCAACATCCACCAGCGCGCTGTTCAGGGCAACAAAGGAAATGCAACGAAGTTGGGCTACGCCCGATCGCTCCCTGCAATTCGCCAAGAGCCGGAAAATCCGATTGGCATCCGCCTAGGAACAAGCGAATAGTAGCCGCAATTACTTTTTCCCGGTTCGAGCTCCCGCGCTATAATGCAGCGGAAATCATCGTCCGGCATCAGGCAGCATACAATGCAAAACTACAGGATTGCCGCTATCCCCGGAGACGGAATCGGTCGAGAAGTTATCGGCGCCGGGCTTTCGGCGCTTGACGCGGTCAGCCGACGAACGGGCCGCTTTACGATCAGCGTCGAGGAATTCGCATGGGGCTCGGAATTCTACAAGTCTCATGGAGTAATGATGCCTCGGGACGGGCTGAAGCAGCTCAGGCGATTCGACGCGATTTACTTCGGCGCGGTCGGATCCCCCGATGTTCCCGATCATGTTTCCCTTTGGGGACTCAGGCTCGCGATTTGCCAGGGATTCGATCAATACGCCAACGTGCGGCCCGTTCGAATACTCCCCGGAATCCCCTCGCCCCTTCGCGGCAAGGGAGCGGGCGATCTCGACTGGGTCATCGTTCGCGAAAATTCAGAAGGCGAATATTCGGGTCACGGAGGCCGGTCGCACCGGCGGATGCGGCACGAAGTGGCAACCGAGACCGCAGTATTTACAAGGGAGGGAATTGAGCGGATCATGAGATTCGCCTTCCAACTCGCTCGCAAGAGGAAGGCCCGGCACCTTACTATCGTTACGAAGTCGAATGCGCAGCGCCATGGAATGGTGATGTGGGACAAGATCGCAGACGAAGTCGCGGCGGACTTTCCGGATGTTCGCCGGGACCGAATGCTGGTCGACGCGATGACGGTTCGCATGACGCTTGAGCCGGAAAGCCTGGATACGATTGTCGCTTCGAACCTCCATGGCGATATTCTATCGGATTTGGCCGGAGCGCTTGCGGGAAGCCTCGGCATAGCGCCGACGGCGAATATCGACCCCGAAAACCGCTCGCCGTCAATGTTCGAGCCCATTCACGGGTCGGCATTCGATATCGCCGGCAAGGGAATTGCGAATCCGATAGCCGCCATTTGGGCTGCATGCCAATTGCTGGAGCATCTTGGCGAGAACGGCGCGGCTTCAGAGCTCATGCTGGCGATTGAAGAGGTTTGCGCGGCCGGCGTCAGGACTCCCGACGTAGGCGGAAACGCGACAACCGAAGAAGTGGCCTCGGCGGTTATCGATAATATTCGCGATGCGAATTCCTAGGTCCGGCATCCGCGGCGCCAAAGCATCCCGTCGACGGCTCGCGGCCGCCCGCAACTGAAAACGCGGCCTTGGACGTCGCCGCGAAGGCGGGAGCTACCGGTCTACGAGGAGTCCGGCGCCTTTGCTGATCTTTTTTCCGGGAACCGATTTCGAGATCTTTTCGTAAACTTGGCTCATGCTATCGAGGAACGAGCGGTGGTCGTTCCAAAATTCGGGATAGTCCCCTCCGCGTCGCATGGGAAGAATGGAAATCGGCGGCGGCGGCCTGCTTGCCGCAAGGTCCGCGGGCAGAACTTTACCGAGCCAGAACGCGCGCAAGTCGGACGGGTCCAATTCGGAAATTTCAGAGGAAACCGCCGGAAATCGGGATTCTTGCACGAAGGCTTCTATATTAGGTTCCGCCTGGGACTCGCCGCTGGCGAGCGCGGCTCCGAATTCCGATTTTGCAGCCGCTTGCAAGAGTTTCTTGCGGTCAAGCCCCCGCAATTCGAATAGCAGGAGCGGATCATGGTCGAGCAATTCCGCCACCCGATAGTAAACTCCTGCTATGTGCTTGCACGGATTAGCCCAGTCGGGGCAATTGCACTGCGCCTTGATCTCGCTTGGATTTCGCGGGAGAAGTCGTACGTTGGCCCCTTCCAGAGCGTTCTCGATTGTAGGCGGAACTTCCCCGAGCAACAGGTGCGCTACCCAATTGGCATTGCTGCCGAGGCGATTCAGGAACTCGTTCCAATGCTTTTTCTGGACCTGTACGAACCTGATCTGGGCATCGTAATAAGGGGTCGAGTAAACGCCGAAGTAAGGATTCTTGTTGCCCTTGAGGTTTGCGGTGACCACGCTTCCCTTAATTGAGAATTCCATCAGGCGCTCGGGACCGGAATAGCTTCGTCCGCGTCTTAATCGATTGTAGTCCATGTACCGTTCCAGAGCTTGGATAAACTCCTCGCCCCACCATGTCTTGCCCCAATTCGCCAACTTCGCCTCCCCTAGTTCACCACGGCATCGGCTCGATCAAGCCGAATCAGGGCCGAAAACGTTTCGTCGCCCATATCGGACAGCCAGGACTCGTCGGCCCCGACGATGTCCTCGGCGAGCTTCTTCTTCGATTCAATCATGGCGTCGATGCGCTCCTCCAAGGTTCCCATCGTCACCATTTTATGAACCATCACCATGCGCTTCTGCCCGATGCGGTAGGCTCTGTCCGTGGCCTGGTTTTCCACCGCCGGATTCCACCAGCGATCGAAGTGAAGCACATGATTTGCGCGCGTCAGCGTAAGGCCGACTCCCGCGGCCCGCAGCGAAAGCACGAATATCGCGGGTTCGGAATTCTCATTCTGAAACTGTTCGATCATGTGCTCGCGCATAGCCATCGGCGTTCCGCCGTGCAGATAGAAGACCGTGCCATGCCCCCTATTTTTTAAAAGCGATTCAAGCCGGGTTCCGATTTCCGTGAACTGGGTGAATACCAGAGCGCTTTCCCCCTCGGCGGAAATTTCATCGATCATGTCGCAAGCGCGCGCCAGCTTATGGGACCGTTCCGGCGTGAATTCGCTGTCATCCTGAAGGAACTGCGCCGGATGATTGCAAATCTGTTTCAGTTTAGTAAGCGTCGAAAGCATAAGTCCCTGCCGCGCAATCCCTTCGGCGCCCTTCATCGCGTTTTCGACTTCGCGCACGACCGTTTCGTAAAGAGTTGCCTGTTCCGCGGTCAGGTTGCATAGGGCGTTTTGCTCGACTTTTTCAGGAAGGTCGTTGATAATCGTCTTGTCGGTCTTCAGGCGCCTGAGAATGAACGGCCGAACCATTTCTTTCAATTGACCGAGTACGGCCGGGTCTCCATCCCTCATGATCGGCCGTTCGAAGGATTTTTTGAATTCCGACACATGGCCGAGAAACCCGGGATTGACGACATTGAACAGCGACCACAAGTCGAGCAAACGGTTCTCGACCGGCGTGCCGGTGAGAGCAATTCGGCGACCGGCCTTTATAGATCCTAATACCTTGGTTATCGCGGCAGTCGGGTTTTTAACGTTTTGCGCCTCGTCGACAACCAGCCGTCGCCAATCGATACGCTTGAGAATCGCGGCATCAAGCCGCGCTACGCCGAAAGAGGCGATGACGATGTCGACTTCCGCGGCTTCCGCCGCCAGCGACTTTAGTATTCGCGAGCGATTCGGGCCGTGATGAATCATTGTCTTAAGCGACGGCGCGAATCGACTTGCTTCCCTTTGCCAGTTTCCCAATAGCGATGTCGGGCACACGAGCAGCGTTGGACCGCCGGTATTGATCGTTGATTTGTCGTGCAGGATCGTCGATAGCACCTGTATCGTCTTGCCGAGGCCCATATCGTCGGCAAGACAGGCGCCGAACCCGAGCTTCTCCAGATAGGCGAGCCAGGAGAATCCGCGGAGTTGATAGCTCCGCAATTCTCCATCCAATTCCGGCGGCTGTTCCTGAATTGCGAGAGCGCCTTCCTCTCGGAGAGCGACCATGGCCTGCTCCAGATCGTCTCCGAAAACGACCTCGGTTTCGTTGTCGGCCTGCGCCCGCAACAGTTCGCCTATGCTTATGGATGCGTCGTCGGCGCCGGCCCGCCAGAATTCCTCCAAGCGCGCGACCTCAGCGGCGTTCAATTCCATCCACTGGCCGCGCATGCGGACCAAGCCCTCCTTGGCCCTGAGAATGTCCTCCCACTCCTCCTCGGTAAGAGGGACGCCGTCAACTACGACTGAAGGTCCCCAGTTGACAATCGAATCCATTCCGAAAATGCTGGATTCACTCGATCCCGAGCCATTGCCGCCGCGTCCGGACTTGGCCGTCATTCTAAGTCGGAGGCGGCGCTGACCGGTAGCAGTCCACCACGAAGGAACAATTACGCGGAATCCCGCTCCCTGCAGGACAGGGGCGACTTCTCTCAAGAACGAAAGCGCCTCCGTCCTGTCTAGTATCACTTCCGAAGGAGCTTCCGAATCCATTCCCTCCCAAAGCCGATCGTAAAGTCTTGCCGCTTGGCCGAGCTGAAGCAGCACTTCCTTGACGCTGCGCACCGATTTTTTCGTAGCCCAGAAATCCAGCAGAGGTATTAGCAGAGACGGATCCTTGCGATAGGAAAGCAACCATTCCAGGCGCCAGGAATCCGGCGAGTCGAGTTCGGGATCCTGAAGGCGGAAGCAAATGCGCTCGTCGGCGTCCAAGGCGGCGACATTGATCATGTCGCGCCAGCGCCGCCATTGACGCCAGTCCGATTCCGAAGGTGTTCGGTAGTGCTGATAGCGGTCGGGGGAATTCCGCAAGGCGAGCGCTAGCAGGGTATACGAAAGTCTTTTTTCCGTGGCCTGCGTGAACGCGGTGTTCCAAATCCGGTTATGAAGAATCGCGGAGAAAAAATTTCGGATCAACTCGTCCGGGTTTCGCAAGGCTACGGCGCCGTTGGCGAGCTCGGGCGGCTCCGCCCACGCGGTGCGGCACAATCCCGGCATTGATCTAGCGTAAGGAGCCACGCAAGCGTCAATTACCGCGTCCGTAACTTCCCAGCCCATGGAGATTTCTATGTTCGAACTGGGCTTCCTCCCGCGCCGAGCTCGCCCGCCTGCAGGGGCATTCTTAAGAATGGGAAACATGGCGGGAAGAAATTCGTGCCGCAGCAGGGCTTCGGCTAGCCGTTCAGCGACCGACGACCAGAACTTCAGATCGTGACCGACAAGAATATCCGGATCGTACCGAAGCGCCTCCATGGACCGGAGCGCAGCAAATGGGTCGTTTATTGACAAGGCGTCCAGTCGCCAGGCGCGCCACTCGGTCGGCGCTACGCTTTCAGCGCCGGCGCTTTGCAATTCAGGCGACGGCGCCGGGCTATTTTCCTTGCCGGGAAGCGTCGCCCAAACCTTTTCGGGCTTGCAATTCAATGCGGCGACAGGCCACTGGGTTTCCAGCAGCGATTTCAGCTTGCCGCTGGGAAGCTGAAAGGGATGATCGTCCGGATTCCGTTTCGCGGAGGATTTTCCTCCTTCGGCCCAAACGAATAGCCGTCCGCCGGAACTATCGGGCAACCATCCGCCATGTAGCGCACATTCTTTCATGCCTATACACTATCGTCCGTTTTAGCCGTCCGTTCTTAATTCGAAATAAATCTGTTTGGCAACCGGGAATTCGAAAAATTCAGCAAGAAATTCGAAAAAATTTTTTAAATGGAACACGTTCCTGGAAGTTTTCGATTGGCTAATTTCCGAAAGCGTTCGTTCGAGCGGTGGCAACAGTCCGTCGCGGCGTCATTTCGGTCGCTGCGGAATTGGTACTGGCAACAAGCAATCCGGCGTGATATTGCTCTGCGCATGGAGATTCGCATCGAGAATATCGGGACACCGCCCGTTCCGCGCGTAGCCGACGATGGGTAGCATGTCAAGCGAAATTTTTTCAATATTTCGGATGCAGCCAATAATGTTGCTGAACCAAGAAATCGGGCGGCTGAAAAGGCTAAAAAAATCCTGGGATCAACCGCCGCGGATAACCGAAGGCCATTGGCTCGCGGGCCAAGGCGGCGGCGTTCGTCAATCTCGGCCCGCCGGACGGAAAGACCGGGAACGCCCAGCGCGACCGGGGCATCGCGCCGTGACGGCCGTGATCGAGAGCGCAGCGGCTTGCGCGCGAGGCGGAAAGGCGCGGCTACGGTCGGTCCGATCCGCCAGTTCGCGCTCGGGGGCGGCGGGGCCTTGATCTGGAACACGGTGGACGAGATCTTTCCCGGCGGGGTCCAGATTCTTGACCTCAACCACGTTTTGGAGCGGCTCTCGGACGCGGCGAAGGCGATCCACGACCGGGGCGACATGGCGAAGGCCCTCGCGAAGCGCTGGCGCGGCATGGTTAAGTTCAGCCGGTCGTCGACGAGCTCAAATCGCAAGCGCCGCGCCACGCGAAAGCCGGGCACACGGCGGCCTACTTCGAGAACAACCGTTCGCGAATGGACTATCCGATATGCCGCGCAGCGGGCCTCCCGGTCGGATCCGGCGTGATCGAAGGGGCCTGCCGAAGCGTGGTCTGCGAGCGACTAAAAGAGTCCGGGATGTTCTGGAGCGTCGAGGGCGCCAACAAGATTCGGGCGCTGCGCGGTCGAATCCAACGCCTTCGACGACTTCTGGGAGTATTGGGCGGAAAAAAAGAAAGTGGCCTAAGGAACAAATCTGACCGACACCCTTCGCCAGAACGCACGACCGTACTGCTACTTCGGGGTAATATTGGCGACTCCACGCCACCAAACACACTTTCGTTCCATTAGACCTTGCCATCTACGCCAGCCGATGCACCGCTGACGAACACTTGAAAACCACTGTGTTCTTCCCAACGTATAATTCTGGAATAAATATTCGACTTGCGAAAATATTCCAAAGAGTATGCCAGCCTCAATGATTTTTCCAAGTTTATGACACGATCTTCCGAATCGAACTGACTATCGCTTCCCAACATTTTTCGTAACGCTCTTGCCAGCACCCTTACAACATCGTGACCTCTGCACAGGTTTTTAACACTCTCGGCGCTGATAAGCACCACCTCTGCTTCTTTCTTCAAACGAGTCAAATCCCACCCTACTACGGTGTCCGAGCGGGCCAAAATCTGATTATACTGCCGATCGACATCAATTTCGACATTAGTCGAGGCATTGAATCTCCATCTCATACCGGCAAATCTAAAGTTTAACTCGTTTCCTTTCGACAATACTCGCACCGCCCCAATGACCGCTGCACATTCGAAAAGTATATCTCGCACCTTCTTCTCTGTCGCAGTTTCAATCTTGCTAATCTTTATTGTACTACCGTATGCCTTCAACACAGCGTCTAATGCTGGTGAACAAATGATCGTCATCTCTAAGTCGTTCTCCTCGGTGCGTATAATGTTCTTCTCATAATCTTGGTCATTAACTTCGTCATAGTCCCGATCAACTAGGCCCAAGACACCAGCAACATGACTAGCGCTAAGCTCTACAAGCGCACCTTCAATGTTCTCTCGTGAAGATGCTGTTAGAATAATACACTGGTCTTTGGATACTAACCTCTCATAAAGAAATTCGTCGCTCGGCCCCTCTACAAGCAAGATGCACCCTCGAAAACTAGCTCTATGGAGCCTCACTTCGGTAGCCAGCGTCTGGGCATCAATAGCGCCCCTAATACTACTCGGTATATTCAAGCTCTTCCACCAAGTCCCAGCGGCCGTTGATAATCTGCGGAGAGTGTGTTGCGAATACAAACTGCAAATCGCGAAGCTTCTGTATTCTCAAAATATCTGTCACGAACCTCCGTTGCCAACCAACATGCAGAGATAACTCCGGCTCATCTATTAGAATCACCGACCCGTCGTCGACATCAAACAGCAGGTCGTAAATCAGAACGAGTTCGTGCTGCTCTCCCGACGATAGCTCCGATAATCGTATTGGATTCGACGACGCTTCATCGAATGCAGTAATGCCATCCAGCTTATTCACCTCTATCTGTTTGAACAAAAAATGTTCATTTAAAATTTCTTTGAACAGCTTTACCTTATTATGTAGCTCTTCGAACACGCTCAGTTTAGCTTCAGCATCCGCCATGTAAATTGTAAATATTCTTCTAATTTCTTCATCCGACAAATCGTCGGTGTTTGAGAGGGGCTCCCCTTCGCTCTCTCCAATTAGTCCGGCTCTAACAAGCTCGTCTCTTTGTTTTGACAGCGCAGACATCCTCATTCGCACTGCAACTTCGTCTTCCACTGGTCGCGTACGTTGCTCTATAAATCGTCTTGGAAATGTTTGGTCTAGCTTTTGCGTTTCGTCAGCATATCTTCCGACAACAACCCTTATCTTGTTAGCTAAATCATCTGCGTCTAATTCTACGACAGAGTCCGACCTGCGCCGCCGTGTTCGATGTGTATGTTTCGGATCCACGTCTACGGTCAATGAAAGCAGTCTCTGTGTTTCTATGAAATGGCTATCAGTTCGGTCGATCAGCGACTCAAGCCACTCCGGTAAATTTGAGGGGTGGGATATATTTCGTGGAATGGACTCTTTGTAAAGCGCCAAAACTTCATCTGTTGTAAGAACGGAGTGTGCCCGGCTATCCAGCCACTTATCAAATCCTAATCGTTGGAATAGCAGTCGCCGTTCTAAGTAGCTGTACAGTTGCTGAGAGTCCTTCAAATTATATAAGTACGGCTCATAGTCCTTAGGCCAGTCTTCAGTCAGTTCAAATAGTAAACCTGGCGTAGGCGACGCATCGTTTTCTTCAACAGTCTTGTCGTTTCCCTGTTTCGTAATTCTTACTCCGGCGCTACCAGAAATCTGAATTTCGATTTCCCTGAATATCAAATACGAAAAAAATCTGAAATTTCCGTTTGTGAAATTGTGGATAATTCTGAGAATTGCGGTTTTCCCAAAACCATTTGGAGCCGTCAATATAGATATTTTGCTGTCCGACGAAAACCTTAATTTGTAATCAAACCTATCGAACAACTTCTTTACTGACAGTTGTTGGATTCTGCTATCGGGTCGGGTGGAGTGTTCGGCCACTGCTGCGCCTCGTTGAGGTTGTAAGTTCTTAGAGAAGACTTCGCTGTTGATGTACCGTTTGATAATCCAGCGGATAAAGTGCCACTTCTCCGGACTATAAGTTTTCCTTCAACCAATCTGTTTGCGTCTGGCTGAGTCCGAACCACGCTACTTGACCCGTTAACTTGCACACAATTAGCTTGTCGTTGCTGTCCATTACGCTTTTAAGCCTATCGCGGATCGCCACGGACGTTTGATCGTTCGCTACAACAATCCATGATGATTCAGCGATATGAGCCCACGACCCTGAAATCACCTTAATCGCATCATATAGTCCGGCATAGTTGCGATCCGGCTTTGACAGATCATAGGTAATAAGATACGATGCCAATGTCCGCTTACCTCCGCTTATGCCGCTAGAATGCAAAACTCTTGCATCCAAAATCAGCTATATCACAACGTAACATTAGGTAAAGGTATCTCCTGTACATTTTTTCACGCAACCTGCAGTGAGGCGCGTACCGATTTTCTTTCCGCCATTTCCAGCTTCATGTAGTGTGGCTTAGCTAGCGACCATCGTATCGCGACTGTGTCGTGTATATTCATCCTGCGCCTCAGAAGGTGCATTTGTCTCGGTGCAATCCAAGCTGTCTACAATTTCTTTGCCTCATACGCGATGCAGCATACAGACGTGCAGAAGACCATCTGTCTACCCCGCTGCTGGCTTGGCTTTTCCGGGCGCCAATGTGGCAGTTCGCAGAGTGCCCGTCATCGCAAAGCAATCGGTTGGATTCTACATGCAGGCGGTCTGAATCGTCGCCAATGGGTACGATTCTCTTTAGGTAAAACCTGCGCGATGGCGAGAAGGCGTGAATTTTCAGGCCGCGATCGCGAGGTTTTCGACCGCGAAGTTGTTATTGGCGGCGGCACCTCTATTCTCCATCATTATCGCCGGGGCGGAAGCTAGGAAGCCTGACTTCTGCAAGGTCCGGAAGCCCGGGATCGCCTGCTCGGACTTGGTGTGCCAGCGCATGCCGCTGCGCTTCATGCGCGCGGCGGCGAGGGTCTTGTTGGCGGCTTCGACCACGCCGGAGCCGATCGCGAGTTTCTCGGCCCTGAGCTCGGAGTAGCGCATCCGGCTCCGGTTCTTCACGAAGTAGTTCAGAACCCTCCGGATGGTCAATCGAGGAACTCTACAAATCTTCGAAGAAGCTCCGCCTCGAGTTCCGAAGCCGCAGCGAGCGGGGCGCCGAGCAGGAGCTCTACGCCAACTTCATTCTAATCCTCCTCGTCGGTCTGGTCACCGGTCGCTGCGAAGCCGAGGTCGAACTCGCGCCGAGCGCCGACGACGCGGATGCGCTTCCGCTGCAGGCCAACTTCCGCAACGACCTCTGGGAGGTCGGCCGGCAGGTCGAGACCATGTTCCTGATGCAGCGGAACTTCCCGGTCGTGGGCCTGGCGCACATCGTCGCCGGAATATCCCGGAGCATGCGGCGCGAGCGGCCGGGCCGCTCGCGCCCGCGAAAATTCATGAAGCCGAGATCGAAATGGACGAATAGATCACGCTCCTGAACCGGCGCCCCCCAAATCCAGCCCCTAGCTCCGGTCCTCAACCCGGAACGGGGGCTTTTCTTATCCGAATAGCTTGATTCCTTAACCGAAGGCAATTGCACCGCGGAGGCGCGCTGCTAAAAGCTGCGCTGGAGGGAGGTTCGGGCCCGGAACCGTTTACCATAGGAACAATTCACGGGAACCGGAACATGATTTAAATCGGCGCGCCTCCCGCAATCGCTCGTTGTCCTGAACTCTCGCGCTTTCAGGCGTTACCTTGCCTGTCCACGGTGGCATGTCCCCCTGACGCGCTGCCATTTCTGTGCGGTAATCTGAAGCTCTGCCAATCTTTTGAAGATTGTCCCACAATATGCACTCACACTTGCGATCCGCGTTCTAAAATCCAGCCGAAGCACAGATTTGGGAACGCCACGTTGCGCAGGTCCCAAAAGTCCGACAATCAAGGTCTACTCGTACGCCTTCAATGTGGCGTTCCCATATCTTGATTGCGTGCTTCTGTCGCGAAAGATTGTCTATTTTTCGGTAACATTATTGATCGTTTCATCGGGAAGAAGTTCATCGAATTTTACTGTCACCACATCGCGATCCCAAGGCGGTTTCGGAAATCCCACCAATACCCAATCCGTTAATGCGCATAGAAGTAATGGCTTACCGTCTTCAAGAGACAGCTCAGTTTCTACACAGGCGTGAAGTCGGTTTACTACTTTCTCCTCTGCGTCACACAAAACCTTCATGATTTTCTGCGTTTACTTACCCCGGAGCATGAAACTCGCGTGTGACTGTCGGTTTCCGGGACGATGGCGTGAGGTGGCGCTGTTGCCGGGACCGGAGTACCCTGCGGCCCATGGATCGGGTGCCGGCGACCAGGGGAGAGTGTGCCCAAAGCCCGCAAAGAGTTTCAGAGAAAATTGGACACTTGGTTGCCAATCTCATTAAGAAAAGGGATTCCTTTACTAATCCTTTACTCTTCAGGGCAAGAAAGGCATCAAACAAGGATTCTCCTGCCATACATTCAGTTTCGTGCTCATGTTTCGTCGTTCTATACGCCGAAGTTGTTACGCCTTTATCGACCAATTCAGCCATGCCCACAGCTAAGTCACTTAATTGCGCTAGAACTTGGTGCTTCTTAAAACCCTGAAGACTCGAGTGATTTAAGACCATCTAACGCACTACAATGCCTCGGCTTTAGTAACTTCACTAAGTTTTTGTCGTGCTGGTCAAAAAATCCCGGCGGCCAGTCTGACAACCTACCGTCCGAATTTAACTTTGGAGTGGAAACAATTGATCTTCCGCCAACTCGATCAAAGTAATGAAACCTTACTTGCTCTGGGGTTAATACGGCGTCATGCACAGCAACACGGATGCCGTCCATAATATGATCGCTATGAGTTTCGAGGATTACTTGAACGCCCGCAATTGCGGCTAGAGCAGCAAGTTCCGCAACTTTGGCTTGACCCTGTGGGTGTAGATGAGCTTCTGGATTCTCGATCAGACAGAGGGTGCCAGGAAGCGACAGCAGAGCAATGAGAACCGGCAGCGTGTAGGAAAGACCGAATCCTACATTCGTGGCGCGATAAGGGCGAGTTTCTACATCGCCTTTGCGGTCAAACGAAAAGCGGGTTTGCAGTGCATCGGCTTCAGTGATCTTCTCTAAATGCAGGCGCACTCCCGGACTTACTCCGCTCAGCCAATATTCTAGAACGGCTTGCAGCTTTCCATTCTGATCGGGTACCCCGCGAGGGTCGTCTGCAGGAAAAACAAATCCTTGCCTGGGATTCAAGTAGGCCGGAGACCGCTCACCTCGATCTCCGATATCACCGCGCCGAGCGACCGTCTCCTGAAGAGGGTAGAGCTTCCTCGGACCCACCCTCTCCGCATTAACGTAAACTAAGTCGCCACCCACTGGCGGCAACTCATTCCAGCCTTTGCATGGGCCCTGCTGGCAGGTCTCGGACTTCCGGTTCGTCTTCCATTGGTTAGCATGCGCCACATAATCAAACGACAATCCGTAGGGATCGGCGGTCGCGTCGTTCTTTACCTCAATCCTTAAGGTTTCTTCCTTCGCATCTTCGAATAGCACATCGGTCCCGGTTCCAATATCCACTCGCCCTCCAGCCAATATTAATTCCTCAGGTACCGCAAACCTCGCCGGTTCCACGGATTGGCGGAGGGCCAGCAACGCTTGAAACACGCTGCTCTTGCCCATTCCGTTCACGCCACACAGTAACGTGAGCGGCGCGATTGGTATATCGAGCATCTCGAAACACTTGAAATTTTCCAGACGAATGTTTGTTATCATTGCAAGCACTTCGCTATGAAAGTGTTGATTTCACCAAAACGCTTTTTAACGCGCTGCGGCACGCCTGTTGACGCGGAAATCGCGATTTCAAATTCTTGATCATCTTGCAAGAGTTCCATTGCACTATTCCGAATCCTCTGTTTTCTTCTTATCAGATTATTCAGGTCTTCTTCGGGGCACCTTGCCAATCCAACGCACCAAATCTCGAGAAGTGCCTTATTGACTGGATTTCGCCCATCCTTAGTATCAAATCGTTTGTGAAATGCATCGTTACCAAATATGTCGAAAGCAACCTTCATCGTTCTACAAAATGTATTCTTCAATTCTTCAAGCTTGCTTCTCGTCATTTTGTTCAGCATTTGCATCGCGCTTACGAGAAAACCGTCAAGATCGTTTGCGGCATACTGCTCCCATGGAATTATATAGAAGGCAAGGAGCCGCAAGACGCAATCTCGATCCGCCATTCTTTGAACTTTTTTTGAATGGTCTGTAGCTGCAAGAAAATCTACTGTCTCTGATAAATCCTTTAAGTATTGCCGCACCGGACCGGGATATAAGGCATGCCGTATTTCTTGACCGTTGAGAGTCATGCCACCTGTATCAATGCGACGAAAGATATTGAACATGACCTCACCAGGTGTTCCAGGTTCAATGGCGAGAAGATGACCGATTTCGACTTCCTACGAACTCTTTCGGGGTGTGCAATCCGAACTTGTCATTGGCCAATAGTAGTAAAAGAGAGAATTCCACTAAAGAGGTGCGTCACTCCATCCCACAGTACAATGCGCGGGATTCTGACCTTGCCGGAATCGACCACTGCATGTGCGTCGAAACGTCACCGATGGAGTTCAATTGGAGGCCAAGTTCACCAATGTTCCCTTTGTTTCGCATCATGTCTTTGCGCTCAATGCCTCCGGCATGTGGGCAAGTCTGGCCGGAATACCCGGTCAGTGCTAGGAAACGGACTTTAGCGAGAAAGAAAGTTCGTATTCGACGAGCCGAATGTTCTCGATAGAGGACGTTGCCAGAATGAGGTCGTCGGAAATCTCGCTGGCGACGATGATGCCTCTGACCGAAGCCTCACCAGCGAGGTTTTCCTTGATCCAGCCAACGTATCGAAGAATCTGACCCACGACCCGGTCGTAGGCGCGGGAAACTTTAGTCTCGATCACTACGTAGGCGCCATCGGCGCCGACCGCGAGAATATCGATGTAGCGCTGGCCTGCGGGAAACTCGACGCCGGTGAATTCGCCGTCCTCGTCCTCGTAGAGCTTCAGGCCGGGCTCCAGAAGTCCGAGGTTTCGGACGAGATAATTCTGAAGGTCTCGCTCGAACGCGAACTTGCGCGATCCCGGGTCGTCTTCCTCGGTCGCCTCCCCGGCGAAATCGTGCTTCTCGACGACGCCGGTTGCGGCGTCTGCCTCAAGGTCGGCCTTGTAGCGGGGCGCCGGGTCTTTCTCGACATCCCATAAGCGAAATTCGCCCGGTCCCAACTTGAGGAACAGGTCCCAGCCCCTGCCCGGCTTTATGCCGGGGTGATGCCGACGCTGGGGAGAATTCACCGACATGCCGTCTACATGCAACCCGACGGTGTTGCCCTTGATGTCCGGATAGTGGTCGGCAAACCAGCGAATCGCATCTTTGCGAGAAAACACCTGGCCGTGCTTTAGCTCTTGGGCCGCGAACTCGTGCATCAGTTCCCTTGTGGGCTTCTCTTAAATCGGCATTCTGGCTGTTCCTTAAGCTGCTGCTTGCCAGAACGCGGCGCGCTCGGCGATCTAGTACTATGTCAAATTTGAAATGAAGCTTACGGTATCGCGTTCCAGCATTTTTGCCGGTTCCGACACTTACGTGTAGGTGGGGTCTGCCATCGCCTGAATGGCTTCCAGGACTTCTTCAGTTCGGCCTTCCTGAATCAAATCAGCCGGTCGCAGTCCGCCGAAAAACTTATGCCCGGAGTATAGCCATGCCCGCGCCGTACGAGGATCAGAATAGAATTCCGACAGTCGCTCGACGACGTACTCCAAATCCACAAGTAGGCTTTCCTTGCTTGGCCTTGGGTAGGCCCGCCCTTGGTTCCACCGAGACACCGTCTCGGGAGTGGTCCCGAGCATGTTCGCGACCTCCGCCGCCCGTATGGCGGCTCGGCTCTTTATGAGCTCGAGTTTTACCGCTACCATGTTTTTTTCTGCGTTCGCATTCGTCATTGCTTTCCCTCTGCGGTTTGGTCCGCCACAATAGAAGATTCATTCAATCCCGCATTGCACGTGGCGGAGGTGTCTGCGAAAACGAAACATCCCGGCACTCTTGCACAAATCTTCCTAGGCCAACACGAAGACGCTCGATTCTCTTCCTGTTGACTCTCATCCGCTTAGCCAACTGTTCCTGTGAATCGAATGACAGAGTCTCCGCAAACATTGCCGCATCTGTCGCGGGCCGCACTGTTTCTTCGAGAAATTGCAGTGCTCGGCGTGGCCCGGGAACGTTACTAAGACGTTGAATCTCAAGCGAACGCTGGAACACGCTGTGTCGGACAGGATTGTCCACCATATCGGTCCAACCCTTCGGACAGCACTCCTTCATTTTACAGCCGAACCGGGACTTTGAGCCATGCGCCTCAAAAAACGCCTTCGCTTCCCTCCTCGTGAGATGTATACCGAGTGGAGCCACATAGATTCCGGTCGAACGTGAAAATCCCTTGCTGCCTGGTTTCGCAGGCCGCGTCAGCGAACCTGCACTAAACCTTTCCTTTTGTGTCACGCCGTGGCATACGCCACCGACCGCTCCGAACGCCAAAGCACTGAAGCCGAGCAGTCCCCCCATCATGTCACCGACCAGCGGTACCTCTAGGGAGTGAAACTGCGCGGCGCCATGCACCAGATTCCGTACCATGGCGTGGTTTAGTGCGCCGCTTTGAGAAATCTTTATCCACAAGCAATCGATGGGTAACTGCGCCAGCCGTTCGATGATGGACTCTCTTTCTTCCTCTGCCCGAAAAACTGTATAGGATAACGCTAGGGCGTAGAAAATCGGTACATTGCCTGCACCTGCTTTGTTCAGATAGTTCCGCAAGTGTTTTCTCTGAAACTCTTTTCGGGCTTTGAGCACACTTTTCCCTGGCCGCCGGCACCCGTAGACTTAATGCGCCTCATTCGCCAATTTTCTCGCGGTGTCAGGGCGAGAAATCGGAGGAGGAAGAGTGCTTAGCGCGCGGCGCGGGCCGTCGCGGAAGCTCGGCCAGAGCTAGCCGATGGTAGAGGTCCCGCAGGTCGGGAAGGGATGCCCGTATTGCCTTCCAAGCCTTCCATGCCTCCTCGGCGGCCGTGCGGGCAAGGCTTTCGTTTCCGTATCGGGCGGCGAGCCACTTGGCCAGGACCGCCGCGCTTTCCAGCGGCGGCGGCTCCGCGGCGTCCAGCGCGCGGGCGACTTTGCAACTCCGCTCCCGGAGGGTAGCGAATTGGTCAACGACGGCATCCCGGATGCCGGGAATCCTTTCCGGGCACGGCGTCAAGCGTGCGCGCCGCGGCTTCCCGGAGGTCCGGTTCCGCGACCTGCATAGGGTGGATCGTATCGTAACTCATCGCTCTTTCCGGCTTCCGCCAATATTCAAATTATCGCAAATTTTTCGCCGCTCCAATGAATTTCCCGTCGCATTCGAGAATACTGCCGCCAACTCGCGGTGGCGCACCGGACGGCGGGAGTGAAGCAGACTGCGGCAGTTGGGCTGAATCAGGGCGAGAAATCGGAGGAGGAAGAGCGCGATGCGCGCGGCGCGGGCCGCCTCGGGGGCTCGGCCAGGGCCAGCCGGTCGAAAAGTTCTCGCAGGCCGGTAAGGGATTCCCGTATGGCCTCCCCCGCCTTCCATGCCTCCGCGGCGGCAGTGCGGGCAAGGCTCTCGCTTCCGTATCGGGCGGCGAGCCGCTTGGCCAGGACCGCCGCGCTTTCCAGCGGCAGCGGCTTTGCGGCGGCCAGTTCGCGAGCGACGGTGCAACTCCGCTCCCGCAGCGTAGCGAATTGGTCAACGACGGCATCCCACAACCGGGGATCCTTTCCGGCCTCGGCGCACTCGTCGACGTAGGCCTGGCAGACGCTCTGCAGTCGCGCGATAGAATGCAAAACATCGTCGGCCTTGACGCCGGTGTATACGGCCATGTGGTGGCTGTGCGTATCGCCGTTCATGGCGCGGATCGCCACAGTCGTCTTCTTCCAGCGCCCGTCCGGGTCGGCGCTCTCGAGGCAGTCCGCCAGCCCGTTCAAGTCGTGCCAGCGCGGCGGCGCGACGCCGCGCCTAAACATCATCAGCTTGGCGAGGTGCTCGGCGGCGTCGGCGGAATGACGCACGAAACTTTGCGCGCTCCCCAGCAGGACCGAGCCGCAAGGCGCGGCAAGCATTCTTGCGAATGCGGCTCCGGCCTCGGCAAGCTCTTCCACGGCGACCGACGATTTGGCCTCAAATTCACGAGGCTCCATGGGGGGATTCCTTCTGATCCTTCCGACGCGAGGCATGCGACCGGCAAGCAGGCGTCCGTCCCGCAAAACCTCGCGGGCGATGTGCCCCGGGCTGTTCCGCTTGTCGCGCAGCTGGTCCGCGCCCAGGAAGATGGCGTTAACGCTCGGGTGCAGCGCTTCGATCGGCGTCCGCCCGCGCAGTTCGGCGCGGAGTCCGTCGCCTCGCGTAACGACGGCGACGTCCCAGTCGCTTTCCGGAAGGGCGCTTCCGCGGGCCCGCGACCCGAAGAGAAACACTGCCACGGCGCCGGGGACCGCATCAAGGGTACGCGCAGCGGCCTCCCGGAGATCCGGCTCCGCGATTCGAAGCGTGTCGATCGTTCCGGTTTCGAAATGCATTATTCGCCTAATCCGGCTTCCCTCGTCTATTACAATATCGAAAATTTTTTCCAACTCCAATGGATTTCCCGTCGCATTCGAGAAAACTGACTCCGACTCGCGGCGGCGCAAAGGAAGACGGGAGTGAAGCCGGGCCTAGTCAAAAGCATCCATGTTCGGTGTCAAGGGTTTTTTTGAGGCTGAAAGACAGTTTTTCATGCCTCTTTCCACGCGTTTCCCCAGGTTTTCCACAACGCTGATCGGCCCCGTTGGCGATAGCCCGAGGCTCCATCGCGTGCAACTGCCGTCGAGAGCGCCGATGGCGCAGCCCAGACCGGAACAGGTGTTCGCCGCCCCCTCTTGACCGTCTCAGCCGGTTGGCGCCGAGGTCGGTTCGGCCGTCCACGTTCGGTCGCGGCGAAGCAA
>MPMP01000091.1 GCA_002238565.1 Albidovulum sp. bin36 | reverse complement strand
GCCGGCGATATTCCGGCCGGTAAGGAGACTTATCCTGCTTAGAGTGTTAATCTCAAGGTACGAGAACGTCCGAAAATTTTGAATTGTTAGAGACCGTAGCATTCTGCTTCACCCTCGGCTTGCATTTGGACGGAAGCGCGATTGCTTTCTTCCAGCCAACACGTTTTTACATACGCCTGCTGATCGCGCGTCATGTCCATCGGCGCTCCGGTGCTGCGGAAATGCTTGGATGCGCAATCGCGCTCGCGACGGACCTGCGCTCAGATCGATCGAAACTATGAACTGCGGATTTTGCGGCCGGTGTAGCGATTACCGTGAATATCGCTTCTTATTGCCACCGTTTGCAGCGTTGTTATTTGCCATGCGCGTCAATTTCGCGCTGCAGCTCGCCTTTGTTGTCCTTCATTGACTGTGCTTCGTCGATACAAACCTGTCTGGCCAAGGACCCTGCATGTTAGGCCGGAATCCGAATTGGGAGCGAATTTCCGCGTATAGCAAATTTGTCACGGATTGCAGCTTTCGGGCTTGGCGCGGCGCGTCGCAGTTTTCACTGAGTTGCAAGTTGTAATAAGGGCCGCCTGTCAATCGGCGTGGTCGGAGCAGAAATCGAGCCGTGGCCGCAATCGATGTCAGGAAGTAATATCTAAGCCGGCGAATGATGATCAGCCTTGGGCTGAAATTTAGAACAAGCAAACTTCGCGACCGTCACTGGCTAATTCTTTATGGCCTTATTCTCGCGTCATGGATGATCTTGTTCGGACTGCATGTTTCCGCTGCTGATCTGAATGGCATTAGAACCTACGGTTTCGACTATTTTTTGGAAATTTGCGCTATCGGTCCCGAACAGTCTTCCTTTTTGATCGTTTTCGGCATGTGGACCGCGATGGCGGCCGCAATGATGCTTCCGGGATTTGTGCCGGCGCTCGGCACCTATGAAGGATTCCTTGAATCAGGCATCGGCAGCCAATCCGGCTTTTTGCAATTGGTAGGTGGCTATCTCGGCGCTTGGATTGCATTTTCTTTCGCGGCGGCATCGCTGCAATTCGTTCTCCAATGGGGATCTGCCGATCTTCTTTCAAGCGACGGCGCCTATAGAGAATTTTGGCTCGCCGCGCTTTTCGCCGTCGCGGGCGCCTATCAATTCCTGCCTCTCAAGAACAATTGCCTGGACAAATGCCGACATCCCTTCGCCGTGTTTTTCGAACACTGGGGCGGCGAGCGCTGGAATGCGATGTTTATCGGGTTTCGTCTCGGATTGTATTGCGTTGGCTGCTGCTGGGCATTAATGACGCTGGCTCTGGCTGGCGGAGTTGTGTCCGTGGCTTGGATGGGTATCGGAACTTTGCTGATGACAATCGAGAAATTCGATCGCGTCGGCAGGTTGATTTCCAAGCCGCTGGGCATCGCGCTGCTTGCGGTAGCTTTCAAAATCGCGACAATGGGCGCGTAGTCTAATATATCGGGACATAAAATGGGCAATGGCGACGTAAAGGCGCGGCCAAGGCTGCCGCCGAGAATCGATAACAGGCATCCGGTTTCGCATAGGACGGACCACGCCCGGATTCCCTGGAAAATCGTCGGCGAACTGATCTTGAACTGCAATTGCACGGTATTCTGCCCTTGCGTCGTCAGCCTCGGCAAGCACCCGCCGACCGAGGATAGATGCCAGGCGTGGGCCGGAATCAGGATCGACGACGGCCATTACGGAAAGGAGAGCCTTTCGGGATTGAATATCGGTCTCGTCCTCGAAATTCCTGGCATGATGGCGCGCGGGGACTGGAGAGTCGGCGCCTATATCGACGAAAGGGCTACATATGCGGCCCATCACGGATTGATTGAAATACTTTCGGGAAGAGCCAAGGGCACGACCGGTTTGTTTAAAATGCTGGTGAGCGAATTCCTTGGCGCCGAAAGGGCGAAAGTCGAGTACGAGTCGGAGGGAAAGACCAGGCGCCTCACGGTCGGCAGGAAAATCCAGGGCGAAGTCGCTCCCGTCGTCGGCGCCGATCCCAATACGGACATCGTAGTGTCCAACACGAAATACTGGATGGGCCCCGACATTACCGTCGCGACCGCGACCCGGGGTCGAGTGCGAGCATACGGGCGGGTTTGGGATTTCGAAGGGCGTTCGGCCGAGATCTGCGCGATCGACTGGCATGGTCCTGACTAATGCCGCTCATGTCCCCGGCTTCGTTCAAGGGCGATTTCCGCGGCTTTCGCCGCGCCAGCAAGAATTTAGATTGATTTCGTTGACCTTGCGCGGCTGCAGGCTGGACGAGACAGATGCCGGGCGCATGAAACGCGCCGACCCGGCAGGCGGCTGAAACAAAAGTTCGGAAAGGATTCAAAATGGCGTTCAGGGCATTGGTTGTCGAAAAGGACGAAGACGGAAAAACAAGCGCGTCGGTGCGCGAAGCGCTGGAAGAGGAGTTGCCGGCGGGCGATGCCACGGTTGCGGTCGAATACTCGACGCTCAACTATAAGGACGGGCTGTGCCTGGGGAAGGGAGGCGGCCTGGTTAGGAACTATCCCCATGTTCCGGGAATAGATTTCGCCGGAGAAGTCGTGGAAACGTCCAGCTCGCGTTTCCAAACGGGCGACAAGGTCGTCCTAACGGGCTGGAGAGTCGGGGAAGTCCAATGGGGCGGATACGCTCAGATGGCGCGAGTCAAATCCGATTGGCTCGTAAGACTGCCCGGCGGACTGGATACGCGGCAGGCCATGTCGGTCGGAACGGCCGGCTTCACGGCCATGCTAGCGATCATGGCTTTGGAAGAGCACGGATTGAAACCGGACAACGGACCCGTTCTTGTTACCGGCGCATCCGGGGGCGTCGGCTCGGTCGCGACGGCCGCGCTGGCGAATCTAGGGTACGAAGTCGCGGCGGCGACGGGTCGGCCCGAGTCTGAAGACTATCTGAAGGGACTGGGGGCTTCCAGGATAGTGCCGCGCACGGAATTGGCGGAAACCGTCAAGCGCCCCCTTGAATCCGAATCCTGGGCGGGATGCATCGACTCCGTCGGCGGCTCCATGCTTGCAAGGCTGCTCGGCCAAATGAAATACGGAAGCTCCGTCGCCGCGGTCGGACTTGCGGGCGGCGCCGGCTTGCCGGCCACGGTCATTCCATTTCTTCTTCGGGGAATCAATCTGCTGGGAATAGATAGCGTAATGAAGCCGATCGAAGCGAGGCGGCGCGCCTGGGACCGCATCGCGAGCGACGTTCCATTGACAGCGCTGGATTCCATGACCCGCGTCGTAGGCCTTGAGGAATTGCCGCAATTGGGATCGGACATTCTGGCGGGCCGGGTGCGAGGACGAGTCGTGGTGGACGTGAACGCCTAGCGCGGCCGCGGGACAATCGGGATAACTTCCGCATTCGCGCCGTGCTATTTGCAAAAGCCGATTACGAAGCGGTTCGAGCGGGGCATTGAACAAGAGTAGACCGACGACACTTAATTGAACGCTGGATTGCGATATGCAAGTTTATTCAGATTTCGCCGACTCGATTGGCCGGACGCCGTTGGTCAGGCTAAGGCGGGCGTCCGAGGAGACGGGTTGCGAAATCCTGGGCAAGGCCGAGTTCCTTAACCCGGGGCAGTCCGTAAAGGACCGCGCCGCGCTCGGAATAATACGCGACGCTTTGAAGCGGGGCGAACTCGGACCCGGCGGAACAATTGTTGAAGGCACGGCGGGCAACACGGGAATCGGCCTGGCCCTGGTCGGCGCATCGATGGGTCTGAAGACGGTGATCGTCATTCCCGAAACGCAAAGCCAGGAAAAAAAGGACATGCTCGTGCTCGCGGGAGCCGAGCTCGTTCAGGTCCCCGCCGTCCCCTATAGGAACCCGGACAACTACGTTCGGTTTTCCGGAAGGCTTGCGGCCAAGCTGGCGGAATCCGAGCCGAACGGAGCAATCTGGGCGAACCAGTTCGACAATGTGGCCAACCGGGAGGCGCATGTAGCGACGACGGCCCCGGAATTGTGGGAGCAGACCGGCGGGAAGCTCGACGGTTTCGTCTGCGCGGTCGGAACCGGCGGAACGCTGGCCGGGGTCGCGGAGGGGCTGCGAAGCAGAAGGCCGGAAGTCAAGATCGGCATTGCCGATCCGATGGGCGCGTCGCTATACCACTACTACGCCCACGGCACTCTCAAGTCCGAGGGCGCTTCGATTACGGAAGGGATCGGCCAAGGCCGGATAACCGCCAACCTGGAAGGGCTCGATGTCGATTTCGCATGGCAAGTGCCGGACCCGGAAGCGCTGGAATGGATATTTCATCTTCTGGAGTTCGAAGGGCTGTGCCTTGGAGGGTCGTCCGGCATAAATGTTGCGGGAGCGGTGCGGATGGCGCGCGAATTGGGGCCGGGCCACACGATTGCCACGGTTCTTTGCGACTACGGCACTCGATACCAGTCGAAACTATTCAATCCTGAATTTCTGAGATCCAAGGAACTTCCCGTGCCCGGGTGGCTGGACAGGCCGCCAAGGGATTTGCCGAACGTCTTCGTCGGCGGAGGCTAGAATTCGACATGCGCAAGATTTGCATAGTTTGGTTACTTGCGCTGGCAGTCTGGGCTTCGCAGGCATCGGGGCAGTCGGCGCCGGGCGAGATATTCGGCATAGACTCGGGCCCGTGGACTCGGCTCGCGGACAGGGCGGAAACCGTTATCAATGCAGGACGGGCATCGGACGCGGCGCTTCTATCGATGCGTTCGCAAATCGTCGCGTGGCGCCAGGAAGTTGAAACTGCTCTAGAGGATCCTAGGCAAAGGCTGGACAGGCTCTCGCTGCAGCTAGATGCTCTCGGCCCCGAGCCGGAATCGGGCGAAGCTCAAGAGGTCGCCGACCGGCGAGCCATGCTGAACGAGCAGATCGCCGAACTGAGCGGCGACTACTCGATCGGCAGCGAAATCGTGCGCCGCGCGGACGGTCTGGTCGAAGCGATCGATGCGCTGCGCCAAGCTCAGACGCGAACGCGGCTGCTGACTCTAGGACCGACCCCGCTGAACCCGTTAAACTGGCTGGACGCCTTCGAATTCCTGGCCGATTACGCAAATGGCTTGATCGATGAAGTCGCCGACGCGCTAAGCAGCGAGACGCAGCTGCGATTTGCAGGCAATAATGCCCTCCAGTCGCTATTCGTGGCGGCGCTCGGCATTCTATTGCTTTCCGGATTCCGCGACCGAATGGTTCGCGCCGCTACGGGACGAGCGGCCAGGCGCAGCGGCGCCTATTCGCGAGAATGGGAATTTCTTTCGGATTTCCTAACGGCTGCGGCTCTGCCGTCCATCGGTTTTTTTCTCGTCGTTGCGGCGGCGGAAACCACGGGGCTGTATTTCATCAAGGGCACGCTGCTCTTGGAGGCGCTGCCGATTCTAGGGCTTTACGTGTTTGGCTCGAGGTGGCTTGCCGGCGTCGCGTTCGGCGGCGAAGAGGCGGGTTGGCTATCCGCCGGGCGCGATCTCCGTTGGCGGCGATCGGCGCGCTTGGCCGCAGTTTGGTCCGGCTGGGTTCTCGGAGCGGACCACATCGTCGGCGCGGTCGCGGATTCGAGCGCGAGCGGACCCGTAACGGCGGTTCTGCAATTTCCGATTATCCTCGCCGGGTCGATAGTCCTCGTGAAGATCGGGCGGCTGCTCGGGACGGCTCCGGCGCGGCAAAGCGGGCCGGAATCGGGGACGTGGGTGCGTGACAAAGTTTCGGACCTGATCGGCAAGGCGGCTATCGTCGTCGGCGGGCTGGCGGCGATTCTATCCGCGGTAGGCTATGGCGCCGCCGCGGAATATCTTCTGTTCCCGTCAATCAAGACTCTTTTTCTGCTTGGATCGGTATCTATTCTTACGATGCTTCTAGGCGGGATCTATCTGGCGACGACTCGCAAGTCGACAGATTCGGAGCATGGCGGCAAAAGCCTGTTCACGGCGATGATCGCCGTGTTTCTCTTTCTGCTGGCATTGCCGGTAATTGCATGGCTTTGGGGAACGACGGAAGAGGAGCTATCGGGCGTCTGGGAGATCGCGGTCGAAGGCGTTTCTATCGGCGGGCAGCGGATTTCGGTAATCGACATTCTGACGCTTGTCGCCGTTTTCATGATCGGCTTCGCTTTGACCAGGCTGGCGAAGGGACTGCTAGAGGGAACCATTCTTCCCAATACCAAGCTCGATGACGGCGGACGACGGGCGATCGCGACGGGAACCGAATACGTTGGCATATTCGTAGCCCTTGTTGTCGCTGTTTCGCTCGCGGGGATCGATCTGACCAATCTCGCCATCGTCGCCGGCGCATTGTCGGTCGGGATCGGATTCGGTCTTCAGGCCGTCGTTTCGAATTTCGTGTCGGGATTGATTCTGCTGATCGAACGGCCGGTCAACGAGGGCGACTGGATCGTGGTCGGCGGCGTTTCCGGCACCGTAAAAAGAATTTCCGTCAGGTCTACGACTATTGAAACCTTCGACAGGGCGAATGTCGTTGTTCCGAATTCGGACCTGATCACCAGCAAGGTAACGAATTGGACTTTGATCCATCGGTACGGTCGGTCGATTATTCCTGTCGGCGTCGCCTACGGCACGGATCCGAGAAAAGTCGAAAGCCTGCTTTTTCAGGTTGCCATCGAGAATGAAAAAGTGATGAATAATCCCGAGCCTCAGGTAATATTCGCGGGATTCGGCGACAATTCCCTGGACTTTGAACTCAGGGTCATACTTGTTGACGTTAACTACTTGCTTTCGGCAAAGTCCGAACTCAATTTCGCCATCGCCAAGAAGTTCGAAGAAGAAGGCATCGAAATCCCGTTTCCGCAGCGAGACCTTTGGCTTCGCAATTCGGAGGAGATCGGACAGGGGATGCGGAATAGCGCGGGAGAAAAAGCCGAAAATGACTGAATTGGTGTATCGGAGCGAGCCTTACAGAAAGGAGCTGGAGGCGAGTGTCGTCGAATCCACGCCGCGGGGCGGCATCGTGCTCGACCGCACGATTTTCTTCGCGACGGGCGGCGGGCAGCCAGGCGATTCCGGCCGCATCGAATGGGAAAACGGAACGGCGAAGGTCGTCAACGCGGTGAAAGCGGGCGACAAGGGCGTTGAGCTGGTTCTTGCCGCGGGGGAGGCGGTTCCGCCCGACGGAGCTGAAATTCGCCAGGCGCTGGACTGGGATCGGCGATATCGCCACATGAGGATGCATACGGCGCTGCACTTGCTTTCGGTTGTCATACCGTTGGCGGTAACCGGCGGCTCGATAGGTTCGGAAAAGAGCCGCCTGGATTTCAACATGCCCGATCCGCCTTCCGACAAGGCTGCGCTGGAGTCCGAACTGAACGCATTGATTTCGCGCGATCTATCCGTGGAGGAAAACTGGATAACCGACGACGAGCTGGCTGCCAATCCCGGTCTGGTGAAGACGATGTCGGTCATGCCGCCATCGGATTCGGGCAGAGTCAGGCTAATCCGTATTTCCGGAAACGGCGAGCAAATCGATCTTCAGCCATGCGGCGGAACGCATGTCGCGAGAACCGGCGAGATCGGAGCCGTCCGATTTGGAAAAATCGAAAACAAGGGACGGCAGAACCGCAGAGTCAATTTGCTGCTGGCCTAGTCGAAATTGACGAAGGCTCCAATTTCCAGCGACCCGGTTCGCCGCGCGAATTCGAAGACGAGAAGTTCATGCCGCCCGCATCCCGTACCAAGGGCGACGTTGGGCCGGCAACCCGCCGAATGCTCCCGGGAGCGCGAAATCGATTTGCGGACGCCGCGAATGCCTCGCGCCGCGGACCAAGTCGGGCGGAAACTTCTGCAGCCGGGTAGGGGAAAGCCCTCGGCTCGGCATTCACCCGTCTTCGCGGCGCCAAGGGACTTCGAAGCCCCTGCGGCGGACGGATCGCTTGCCGGAGACTATCCTGCTGATATGGGCTACGACATTCTTTTCTTGGAGGCAAACGGCCATTGCAATTTTATTCAAGCCTTTTTATGCAATGCGAATGGTCAGCGATCAGTGGAAACAAGAGAATTTCATCCAGGCTAATTTGAATTTGGAGGAACGAGAATGACAAGGTGCGTAGCAGTTTTCGGCCCGTCGTCGGCAGGCAAGTCAGAGCTGGTGAACCGCTTGGCGATGCTCGAAGGAAATCGGCCCCCAGCAGGCGACGCAGACGATCTTCGGTGCGTACCTTTTTCGTTTCTCGGAGACGACTGGATGGCGCTCGACTGCCCCGGTTCGCTGGAATTCGCTCAGACGGCGCAGGATGCCGCCTTGGCGGCGGACACCGTAATAATCGTTACGTCGCCGGATCCCGAGCAGGCCGTGCTGGCCGCGCCCTGGATTCGAATCGCGGAACGCTGCGAAACGCCGCATGTAATATTTATCAACAGAATGGACGAATGCCACGACAGCGTTCGCGACATAATCGAATCGCTGCAGGCCTATTCAAAGCGGCCGATCACTTTGCGTCAGGTGCCGATTCGAGACGATGAGAGAATTGTAGGATCCATCGACTTGGTTTCCGAACGGGCCTGGCAATACCAGCCCGGCGAAGCGTCCAAGCTCGTCGAGATTCCTGAAGACATTTTGGAAAGGCAGGATTCCGGACGCGAAGAATTGCTCGAAAGCCTGTCTGAACACGATGATTGGCTAATCGAAGAAATAATATTGGACCGCGTTCCCGCTTCCGAAGAAGTCTACAAGATTTGCGCGAGGGTCCTCGGCGAGAATGCGGTCGTACCTGGATTTTTCGGCGCCGCATCCCAAAGCGCGGGAATTCGCCGCCTTGCCAAAGCGCTGCGTCATGAATCGCCGAAACCTGAAGAAACCCGCGCTCGCCTGGGAGGCCCCTCGGCGGCCGCCTTCATGACGCGAACGCGCAAGCATCTCGGCAAGCTAGTCTGGATTCGCAACTTCGGCGATCCAATCAAGGCCGGCACCGCGCTGGGAAGCGGAGCGGTAGGCGGGCTGGTGGAGCCGTTCGGGGAAAGGCCGTCCGCCGTTCCGGAACTTGAGACAGGCGGAATTGCTTCGGCGGTCAAGTCCGATCACCTGAATGTGGGAAATCTCTACCACGGCGATGGATCGACTGCCCACCCGGATTGGTATAGCCCGTTGCCTCCGGTCTGGAAACGAGCCATCCGCGTTAAGATCGAAAAGGACGAGGCCAAACTTTCCGAAGTACTGCAAAAGATCGGCAACGAGGATCCTTCGCTTGCCGTGATCCATGATCAAGAGACCGGGCAAATCGTACTTGCCACCCAGGGCAATCAGCATTTGCGGCGCTTGCAAAGAAAGCTTGAAGATACTTTCGATATAGGTACGGAAGCGGAGCAAGTAATTGCCTCGTACCGTGAGACGATATCGGTGAAAGCAGATGTCCATTTCAGGCACAAGAAACAATCCGGGGGCGCTGGTCAATTCGCCGATGTAAGGCTGAGCGTGACACCCGCCAAGAGGGGCGAAGGGTTTTCCTTCAGCGATTCCATTCATGGCGGATCCGTACCTAAAAACTATATCCCGGCTGTTCGAAACGGCGCGGAGGAGTCGATGTCCCGTGGGCCGCTTGGATTTCCCGTGGTCGACGTGCAGGTGAACCTGTACGACGGTCAGCACCATTCCGTGGATTCTTCGGACATGGCATTCCGCATCGCGGGGCGCGGCGGCGTAGCCGAAGCGCTCGGAAAGGCGCAGCCGGTACTATTGGAGCCGATCTACGAAGTCAGGTTTCAGGCGCCGTCGATTTTCACCGGGGCGCTGAACCCGATGATTTCTTCCTTGCGCGGCCAGATATTGGGATTCGACCGAGATTCGAGCGCGGAGGGATGGGATGAAGTCAAGGCAATGATGCCCGGCGAGGCATTGGAAAATCTGATCAACAACCTGCGAACTGCCACCCAGGGAATCGGCCGCTACGAAGCGGAATTTTCGGTTTACCAGGAACTGTTCGGGCGCATGGCCGAAGACATTGTCGCCAAGAGGGCGGAGAGCAACGCTCGACGGTAGCATTCGCAAATACGGCTTGTGCAGCTTTGGCTGCGTTGATCGGGATGCTTGGCTTGAATTTCGAGGCTTGGGTCAGTCGTTAGTTCGGATTGGACGCCCGGCGGGGATGTTGGTTTTTCGGCCATCCGAATAACAGGCGGGTTGAACCGGTCCTTTCCCTGCAGTGCGGTATTGCAACCGGGCACGGTTGGGCGTGCAGATATCGAGGCGGCGGTCCGTCGAGAAACGTTCGCTGTGTGGGGGCGATTGATCGGTATGGAGAGTAAAGTCGTCAATCAAGCGAAGCGAGCAAGGCTCCGTAAATTTCGATCGGGTTACTCATCGCGGTCCGAATGATCCAAGTGCAAACAAGAGCACGGTGGACCCTATTTTAAGCTCGATCGGGTCGCCCGCGGAACTCGTAGCATTCGACGAATTGGAGTAGCCGACTTTGTGGTCGGCGGGCATTTCAGTTTCGCCGTCCGTGGAAGCGGCAAGTCTCGGTTGGGTGCGATTCTCTTATCGTAAAACCTGCGCGATGGCGAGAAGGAGTGAATTTTCAGGCCGCGATCGCGAGGATTTCGACCGCGAAGTTGTTTTTGGCGGCCCACCTCTTTTCTCCATCATTATTGCTCAGGCGGAAGCTAGGAAGCCTGACTTCTGCAAGGTCCGGAAGCCCGGGATCGTCTGCCCGGACTTGATGTGCCAGCGCATGCCGCTGCGCTTTATGCGCGCGGCGGCGAGGGTCTTGGTGGCGGCTTCGACGACACCGGAGCCGACCGCGAGCTTCTCGGCCCTGAGCTCGGATTGGCGCATCCGGATCCGATCCTTCACGACGTAGTTCAGAACCCTCCGAATGGTCTCGCGGGCGCGCAGCTCCTTCGCCCGCCCCAGATAGTAGCGTAGCGATGCTCGCACCCGTGCCGGAATCCGGAGAATAAATCGTCCTCGAATCCGCAATAACCAGACTATTTCACAGGCCTGCCTGTATTGCTACAGCTTCTTGCAGCGAGGAGAAATTGCAGGATAGAATTCAGATTCACTTCGTCTGTGATACAAACGAAGGCGCAAAGAAGATGGTCAAGAGCATCTTCATTGGTCATCGAATGCTTGCGGTTGGATGTCGTAATGTAGAAGTCTTGCAATACAGCATTGTTGAGTTGATAGGGCCGTTGGAACCAGTCCATTGGCAAAACAGGGTCGCTCATGTTGGCTATGTCAAGAATGAATTTCTAGGGGTTACAGTGCTGGGCGGCTTGAGTATTTGATGAATTGAAACTCTAAATGTGGGAGATACCGAGATGGCGAAAAATGGATATGTAAAAGTCGTTAGTGAAATATCAAAGGCGGTTGGTACTGGAAAGACCAATAAGGCCGCTGAATATTTGGAGAATGTAAAGAACGATAGAATTTAGAAAGTCGTGTAGTGATGTAGTTGAGAGCAATAAGGCAATATTGAAATCAAATCGGCAATTAATAGCGGAACTCAAGAAACCAGCTACGGCATTCAAACAGTCTAAAGAATTAGATATTCTTCTTGGATTGCGTCCTACTATAAAGCGTAAATTTTGTGGAGAACTACCGGATTGTAACAGCGCCTTCCGAAATTGCACGAACGAGCAGAATTGAGGCACGCATGAGAATCGTACCGCTGGAACTCAGCATCGACCTGTACAAGGAAGGTTTCGAGGCAACTGACATTCTTGTAAGTATACCCGAGCCTGCCTCGAAGGGAGTTCCAGCACTGCGCGAAAACCGAGATAACAGCGACCGGAACTGCTTCTGCAACCGCATTGACCCTGTCATGTCGGTGGTTCCCGACCGATGACTTCACTCGAGGACATCAAGCCGGGCGCAGAGGTGCGAGGAGTTATACTAGGTCATTCGGTTCAAGTCGTTTCGGTAGACTGGATCGGCAATCAAGCCATCAATCTGGTCTATCGTGAGCCGAACGGCGGAAAATTGGAAACGACATTATTTCGCGATGATGAGCTTCGACTGGAAGTTGAGGCGCAAGGTCGAAGCTGGTCATTCGATGGCGATGCAGGCCTGTTGCGCCTGGTAACCGAGGCGAACCGGATCGCGCTCGCACACCACTTCGATCCTTATCTCGCCATTCACAACAGCCTCGTTGATCCGTTGCCGCACCAGATATCGGCCGTCTACGGCGAGATGCTGGAGCGCCAGCCGCTCCGTTTCCTGTTGGCGGACGACCCAGGCGCAGGCAAAACGGTCATGGCGGGACTTCTAATTTCGGAACTGCGTGTCAGGGGAGATCTGGAACGCTGCCTGATCGTCGCTCCAGGCAACCTGGTCGAACAATGGCAGGATGAATTCAGCGAGAAATTCAGTCTGGAGTTTGACATCCTGACGCGCGACATGATCGGATCGTCACGCTCGGGTAATCCGTTCGACGACCGTGACCTGATCATTGCCCGGCTCGACATGCTCGCCCGCGACGAGGACCTGCAGGAGAAGCTCTCCCGTTCCACCGAGTGGGACCTGATTGTATGCGACGAGGCTCATCGCATGTCGGCCAGCTACTTCGGTGGCGAGGTCAAGTTCACGAAGCGCTATCGCATCGGTCAGCGGCTTGGTGGCCTCTGCCGCCATTTCCTGCTGATGACTGCAACGCCGCATAACGGCAAGGAAGAGGATTTCCAGCTGTTCATGGCACTTCTCGACGGAGACCGTTTCGAAGGCCGATTCCGGGATGGCGTCCACTACGCGGATACTGCCGACATGATGAGACGTCTGACAAAGGAAGAATTGCTGCAATTCGATGCCCGGCCACTGTTTCCCGAACGTCGCGCCTATACGGCAAAATATAAACTGACTCCCGAAGAAGCTGCGCTCTATGCCGCCGTTACGGATTACGTACGAACGGAAATGAACCGGGTAGCAAGGTTCGCGGATGCTGACGGCAGAAAGCGCAACAATGTCGGTTTTGCGCTGCAGATCTTGCAGCGGCGACTGGCATCGTCGCCTGCCGCGATCTATCAATCTCTCAAGCGTCGGCGAGAGCGACTTGAGCGGGAGCTTGCCGAAGCCCGACTTGCCGCGAGGGTGCGAGCCGCAAGGATCGACACCGTATCGACAAGCGACGACGCCCTGCAAGATCTGGACGAATACAGTCAGGAAGAGATCGACGACATAGAGGATATTGTCGTAACCGGCGCAACAACAGCAGAAACTATCGAGCAGCTTGGCATCGAGGTCAAAATGCTCAAGGTTCTTGAAGGACAGGCGCTCGGCGTGCTCCGTTCAGGCGCGGACGCGAAGTGGGCGCAACTGGATCGAATCCTCGACAATCCGTTGATGGTCGATTCTGACGGCAATCGCCGCAAGCTGATTGTCTTCACCGAACCCAAGGACACGCTCCACTATCTACGAAACAAGATAGAGGCAAGACTGGGCAATCCTAATGCGGTCACGGTGATTCACGGCGGCGTCACACGGGAGGAGCGTCGCAAAGTGATCGAGCGGTTCATGCAGGATCGGAACCTTCTGGTACTTGTGGCCAACGACGCGGCTGGCGAGGGCGTGAACCTTCAGCGCGGACATCTGATGGTCAATTATGACCTGCCCTGGAACCCGAACAAGATCGAGCAGCGTTTCGGGCGCATTCACCGTATTGGGCAAACTGAGGTTTGTCATCTATGGAACCTTGTTGCCGCTGACACGCGTGAGGGTGCAGTGTATGCACGGCTGCTGGAAAAGCTGGAATCCGCGCGTGAGGCGCTTGGAGGCCGCGTCTACGATGTGCTCGGCGAATTGTTCGAGGGGACGGCGCTCAAGGATCTTCTGGTTGAGGCAATCCGTTACGGCGAGCGCGAGGAAGTCAAGGCAAGGCTTTTTCAGCAAGTCGATGGGGCAATTGATCGCGATCATCTCCTGGATGTTCTCAAGCGACGCGCACTGACCAACGACTCCATGCCCGAGGCCCGAGTCGAGGAACTCCGACTTGACATGGAGCGTGCCGAGGCTCAGCGCCTGCAGCCTTGCCATGTGCAGAGTTTCTTTGTCGAGGCTTTCCGCCGTCTAGGTGGCCAGCTGAAACCCCGAGAGGAAGGGCGCTGGGAAATTACTCACGTCCCCGAAGTTCTACGCGAGCGCGATCGTCAGATCGGCACCGGTGCGACAATCCAGAAAAGATACGAGCGAATCTGCTTCGAAAAGAGACGGATCAATCAGCAACCGGTCGCAGCATTCATCCATCCCGGACATCCACTGCTGAATTCTGTCATCAGCGTGGTGCGTGAGAAGTACGATTACCTGATGAATCGAGGAGCTGTCTTCGTCGACGACACAGATCCGAGCGAAGCGCTGTCAGTACTCGTCCTGCTGGAACACGACGTCCGGGACGGAAGGAAACGCTCCAACGGGCTACCTTGCATCATCTCCGAGAAGCTCCAGTTTGCCGCAATCAATCCCGGAGGGGATGCATCCAATGCCGGGATCGCGCCACACCTCAATTTGCGCCCAGCCCGATCGGAAGAAATCTCTCTTGTGGATGACTTGCTGGGAGAGACTTGGCTGAGCGACGATTTCGAGCGGAACGCAAAATTGTTTGCCGCGAAAGAACTTGCGCGGACGCACGTAACGGAAGTGAAGGCGCGACGCTTGCCCGAAATCCAGAAGGTCGAACACGAGGTCAACGCCCGACTTAAGAAGGAAATCAACTACTGGGACACCCGGGCCTTCGAACTGAAGGAGCAGCAGCGCGCAGGCAGGAAGACACGCGTGAATTGGGAGAACGCGGAACGGAGAGCGACAGATCTGGCCGAGCGCAGAAAGCGGCGCATGGCGATCCTGGAACAGGAGAGGTCCATCTCCTCCCTCCCTCCCCGGGTCCGTGGCGGAATGATCATCATCCCGCGCGGGCTTCTGGATGCGCGCGCAGGAACATCCCAAGCAGGCCTTTCGCCGGATCCTGCCGCAAGAAGAAGGATCGAGCTTGCAGCCATGGAGGCCGTGATAGCGGTCGAACGAAGGCTCGGCAATTCTCCCGAGGATGTATCGGCCAGGAAGATCGGATACGATCTGGCATCTTACGATCCCGAGGCCGGCAAATACCGGTTCATCGAAGTCAAGGGACGTGTGGCGGGCGCGGATACTGTAATGATCACACGCCAGGAGATCATCACGTCCCTTCATGAACCGGAGAAGTTTATTCTTGCCTTCGTTGAGGTCAGCGATGACCTAGCCGGCGAGCCGTGTTATGTCCACGGTGCGTTGGACGTTCGCGAACCGCCATTTGATCAGGATGCCATCCAGTTCAACCTGAAGCGGTTGCTGGGACGGGCAGAGGAGCCGTCATGAATGACATTGCGACTTGGGCGAAGGATTCGAATATTCGGTGCACGCTATGACGCAGAGCCCAAGGAAGAAGCTCATCGAGGTTGCCATCCCACTCGAGGCCATCAACGCGGCGTCGGCAAGAGAGAAGTCCATTCGCCACGGGCATCCATCCACATTGCACCTGTGGTGGGCAAGGCGACCGCTGGCGGCATGCCGTGCGGTTCTGTTCGCTCAATTGGTAGATGACCCGTCCAGCCGCCCCGACAGGTTCCCGACTGAAAGGGACGTGGATGCGGAGCGCCAACGTCTCTTCAAGATCATGGAAGACCTCGTCATTTGGGAGAATTCCACCAACGAAGAAGTGCTGGAACGCGCCCGCGCTGAAATCCGAAAGTGCTGCGGGGATGAATTGCCGCCTGTGTATGACCCGTTTTCAGGAGGCGGATCGATTCCACTTGAGGCCCAGCGCTTGGGTTTTCCCGCATATGGCAGCGACCTCAACCCCGTCGCTGTGATGATCGGCAAGGCGATGATCGAGATTCCACCGATGTTCAAAGGCCGAAACCCTGCGCATCCTGGCATCAAAGACCGCAACCACTACCGCAATGCCGAAGGACTTGCCGAGGATGTCAAGCATTATGGGGAACGGATGCGCGAGCGTGCATTCGAACGCATCGGCCATCTGTATCCGCAAGTCGATCTGCCGAAGAAATACGGAAGCGGCAAAGCGACCGTAATCGCCTGGATATGGGCTCGCACAGTGCCCAGTCCGGATCCTGCGTTCGACGAGGTTCATGTTCCCATCGCATCCAGTTTCCTGCTCAGTTCAAAGGATGGCAAGGAAGTTTGGATTGAGCCCATTGTGGACAAATCGGCAAGGAAGATCACTTACTGGGTTCGCCGGGGTGGCACGAAGGAAGACCTGGCAACGGCTAGGCAGGGGACGAAGGCTGGCAGGGGAGCACATTTCCAATGCCTGCTGTCGGGGACAGCAATCACGCCCAACTACGTCAAGGCCAAGAGCATGGCGGGAGAGATGAGCGAAACGCTGATCGCAGTTGTCGCCGAGGGGAAGGCGAGGCGTGTCTATATTGATCCAACTGATGAAATGGAGGTAGTAGCCCGAACAGCAGTGCCGAAATGGAAACCGGATCAAAGGATGAATCGCGACACGCGCGATTTGGTCAGCGGCCGCGGATACGGCTTCTTTTTCTGGGCCGACCTCTTTACCAACCGCCAGCTCGTTGCTCTCACTACATTCAGCGATCTGGTGCATGAGGCACGCACCGAAATCGAGCGTGATGCTTTGACCGCTGGCTTTCCCGACGATCCGGCCCCTTTGCGGGACGGCGGCACAGGCGCAAAGGCCTATGCTGAAGCGGTCGGCGTGTATCTGGCGTTTGCTGTGGATAAGTCTTCAGATTATTGGTCTTCAGTATGTGGCTGGATTTCTTCTCGAGAGACAATGAGAAGTACATTCGGACGCCAAGCGATTCCAATGGTGTGGGACTTTGCAGAAGTTAATCCGTTTTGCCAATCCACGGGAAACTGGATAGCAATGTGCGATTGGGTGTGGAAAGCCATCAATAATTTTGTAACTGCTTCAACAGGTAAAGAACGTCAGCATGATGCGCAGACTGTTCAGCATCCCGAGAACTCTATTATTTCGACCGATCCACCATATTATGATAACATTGGCTACGCAGATCTATCCGATTTCTTCTTCTGTTGGATGAGACCGTTGCTCCAGTCGATTTATCCTGAAGTATTCAGCGTACTTGCGACGCCTAAATCAGAGGAACTTGTCGCCACCGCGTATCGACACGGTGGGAAGAAAGAGGCGGAGTCTTTTTTCCTCGATGGAATGTCCAAGGCCATCGCAAACATGGCGCAACAGTCATCACCTGATTATCCGGCAACAATCTACTATGCTTTCAAGCAAAGTGAAATCTCGCAGGAAGGAACCAGTTCAATCGGATGGGCTACTTTCTTGCAAGCCGTTCTGGAAGCTGGCTATGCAGTAGTCGCCACATGGCCTATGAGAACGGAGAAACCTGGTCGTATGATTTCGGTCGGCACTAATGCTCTCGCGAACTCCGTAATCCTCGTTTGTCGAAAGAGAACCGAATCCGCCGAAACACTCAGTCGGGCCGAGTTTGTCGCCGCGCTCAGGAAGGAACTTCCGCAGGCACTGGCGGCGCTGCAAAAGTCCAATATTTCTCCGGCCGACATGCCGCAGTCGGCAATCGGCCCGGGCATGGCTGTCTTCAGCCGCTGCAACGCTGTAATTGAAGCCGACGACAGCCCAATGTCGGTAAAAACGGCCCTGCAACTCATCAACCGCGAACTCGATGAATACATTGGCGATATTCAGGGAGAATTTGACGCCGATACGCGTTTCGCCCTTACCTGGTTCGAACAGCACGGCATGTCGGCGGGCAATTACGGCATCGCGAACAACATAGCCAATGCCCGTGGCATCTCTGTCGAAAGCGTCAAGCACGCAGGGATCGTTGAAAGCGCTGCAGGCAGGGTGCGCATCCTAGATCGCCACGAGATGGAACCTGACTGGGATCCAGAATCAGATGCCCACCTGACCGTGTGGGAATGCTGCCAGCACTTAATTCATGAGTTGGAACAAGGCGGCGAGCAGGCGGCAGCGCACCTTCTGCGAAGGATCGGGCCGGTCAAGGCAGATGCAGCAAAGGACCTTGCGTATTGCCTTTACGACATCAGCGCCAACAAGAGGCGTGATGCCAACGAAGCACGATCCTACAATGGGCTGATCGCGGTATGGCCCGAACTAACGCGTCAGGCATCGGCCTTGCGTGACAATCGGGGACCGGTGCAATTGTATCTGGACATTTAGGCCATGAAACATCACGTCGACGAAATTGAATATCAACTTGGGTTGGGCGAGGACAGCAAATGGGAATTCAAGCAGGTTGAGTTCGCCGGGGACCGCCCAAAGCAACCGGCCCGAAGTGACTGGGCCGACGAAATCGCCGCGCTTGCCAACGCCACCGGGGGCATGCTGCTCGTCGGCGTCGCGGACGACGGCACCGTATTAGGGCTTTCGCGCACGCAGCTGGTCAACTTGGATGCCATGCTCGTTGAGGTCTGCACCGATACGATCAAGCCTCAGATTCGCATCCGTACGCATCACGTGCGATTGTCGGACGGAGAGTGCGTACTGCTCGCTGAAGTACCGGAAGGCGATTATGTCCACGAGAGTCCCGGCGGGAGCTACATACGCGTGGGCGCATCCAAACGTCTGATGGCTGGCGACGAACGGTTGCGCTTGGCGCAGAGCCGCTCTCAGGCGCGATTCCTGTGGTTCGACAAGCAACCTGTGCCGGACACCGGATTCAAGACGCTGTCCGAGACCCTCTGGAAGCCGCTTCTCAGCGCCGAAGGCGCGACAGAGCCGGAGACGGCGCTCCAAAAGCTGGCACTTTTGCAGCGAGATGAATTTGGAGTCCTTCGCGCCTCTGTCGCCGGAATCTTGCTGTGCACACCCGACCCGGAAAAATGGCTTCCGAACGCAACCATCATGGCGACCCGTTACAGGGGAAGTGATCGAGCATCTGGTCAGATTGATGCCGCAGAAATCACCGGTCCACTGAACAGGCAGTTATCTGCTGCTGTAGCATTTGCCGTGCGGAACATGCATGTTGCGGCACGAAAGGACCCCGCTCGCGCCAACATGCCCCAATACAGCGAAAAGGCCCTTTTTGAATCTCTGGTCAACGCGGTTGCCCATCGCGACTATTCCGTCAGGGGAAGCAGGATTCGCCTGTCCATGTTCGACGATCATCTGGAAATCCACTCGCCTGGCTCCCTTCCGAACAACCTGACGGTCGACAGCATGGCCTTGAGACAGTCCACCCGCAACGAAGCACTGACTTCTGCATTGGCGCGCATGCCAGTCAATGAGACGCGCGGCGGCGAAGACAGGCTGTTTTTTATGGAGCGCCGCGGCGATGGCGTTCCGATTATCATGCGTGAAACCATTGAACTGTGCGGGACTCCTCCCGAGTATCAGGTCATTGACGATGCGGAGCTTGTCTTGACCATTCCTGCTGCGGTCCAGGAACTGAGCCCGGCAAATGTCGTCATCTCGGTGCGATCCGGCAGCCGACCCTTGTCGGGGGCAGATCTCCTTTGCCTGTTTCCAAACAGGACCTGGGTTGAGGCGAAGACGGACACCGAAGGCAAGGCGGAGATCAATCTGTACACTACCCAGCTGCCCATGACCGTATTCGCCGCCACGACAAGCCATGCTGCACATTTGGAGAGAAACTGGGTTCCGAGCGAACGGGCACTTGCTATCAATCTGGAAACACGGACCGAAGGCGGGAGCGTCATTCATCCGGAGGGGACTGGCCAGCTTCCAGGATTGCAGGGTTCGATCAACGCGATTCGCGACTCGCTGGACCGAACCTATCTCTACGCATCAAACATCGCCATTAACGATGGCGAACAGCAGCCGGTCCATTTCATCCCCGGCGAGGAACTGCGCCTAACCGATGCAGTCGGGACGGAAATCTGCGTGCGGATCGTCGATGTCGTTGGCCGGTCGGCGCTTGTTGAACACTCGAATCTCCGGCAATCGGGAAGTTGATCTTGTGTTAAATACCGGACGAAAGCAGATGATGCCCGTTCACGCCATGGACAAGGAGAATTGACGCATGGCCAAGAGCACTCGCCAGTATGTATTCGAAGGGATGGAAATTCTGCCGGAGGCGCTGATCCCATTCGTTGAGATGCGCTTGAAAAACTCGTTGACTGGATATTGGGAAGTTCAAGTGACCGAGCGCGTAAAAGGTCTCAATGCAGATTCCAGCGGCGGCGTCGATTGGGATCAGGCCACGCTGCTCAATGCCATGGACAGGTTTTGGCCGGAAGCGTTCAGGATGGTTCTGGGACGCGCCGAACGTTCGATCGTGAACGAGCTGGCTGACGTCCGAAACAAGCTCGCGCACAACCAGTCGTTTACCTATGACGATGCGGAACGCGCACTCGATTCCATGCGTCGTCTGCTGGAAGCCATCGGCGCTGGAGCGCAGGCCCAACGACTCAGCAGGATGCGCGACACCATATTGCGAACGAAGTTCACGGAGCTTCAACGAAACGAGGAACGCCGCAAGGCTCGCCGAAAGGCGGATATCTCCGTGGATACGACTGGAGGGCTGCTGCCTTGGCGAAAAGTTGTGGAGCCACATCCGGATGTTGCGACCGGCGAATTTCTGCATGCAGAATTCGCCGCCGACCTCGGCAAGGTTCATGCCGGCACCGCGCCTTCGGAATACAGCGATCCGAAGGAGTTCTTTGGTCGCACCTACCTTACTGACGGCTTAAGCACACTGTTGGTCGGAGCAGCAAAGCGGCTCTCCGCCACAGGCGGCGACCCGGTCGTGGAACTTCAGACCAGTTTCGGCGGCGGCAAGACTCACTCCATGCTAGCACTGTATCACATGGCAGGACAAACTCCGGCAGGGGACCTGCCTGGCCTCGACCGGTTGCTCTCAAATCACGACGTAACCGTGCCAAGGGACATAAGCCGTGCTGTTCTGGTTGGCACGTGGCGTGGTCCGCTGGACGTCATTTCAGTGCGGGGTGGCCGAGAGATCCGAACGACATGGGGCGAAATGGCTTGGCAGTTGGGCGGCGCAGATACATATGACATGATTGCCGAAAATGACCTCAAAGGGATTGCGCCCGGTTCGCACATCCTCGAGGAGATGTTCAGGAAGGCTTCGCCCTGCTTGATCCTGATTGACGAGTGGGTCGCCTATCTGCGCCAAGTCTACAAGGTCGATGGCTTGCCTTCCGGCTCGTTCGACGCCAACCTCAGCTTCGTCCAGGCACTGACCGAGGCAGTCAAGACCAGCCCTGGCACCGTGCTCGTGGCTGCACTGCCGGCATCGCAGATCGAAGTCGGTGGCGAGGGCGGTCAGGAAGCTTTGACCCGGCTTAAGCAGACTTTTGCGCGTGTCGAGTCGCCCTGGCGCTCGGCCTCACAGGAAGAAAGTTACGAAATCGTTCGCAGCAGGCTCTTCAAGGAGATCCCGGGCGACAAGTTTCACCACCGCGACAATGCGCTTAAGCAATTTGCAAAGCTCTATCGAGAAAATGCCGATGAGTTTCCTCGAAGTTCAGCCGATGAAGATTATCGCCGCAAGCTGGAGAGAGCCTATCCAATCCATCCGGAACTGTTTGATCAGCTCTACACGAGTTGGGGAACACTGGAGCAGTTTCAACGCACGCGCGGCGTCCTGCGCTTGATGGCGCAGGCCATTCATGAATTGTGGATGAACAACGACTCGTCGGTGATGATCATGCCTGGATGCATGGCGGTCGGCTCATCGGGTGTTGAATCGGAGCTGCTTCGCTACCTCGATACAAGCTGGCAATCGATTATCGCAGGCGACATCGATGGTCCGGAATCGATTCCTTACGAAATCGATAGATCGGCACCCAATCTAAACCGGTGCTCGGCAACCCGTCGAGTGGCTCGTACGATCTTCATGGGGACTGCACCGATATACCAGCAAGAGAACAGCGGGCTCGACGACAAGCGGATCAACCTTGCCGTCGTGCAACCAGGAGAGAAGCCGGCTGTGTTTGGAGACGCACTGAGACGGCTTGGTGATCGTGCTCGGTTCATGCATGTCGACCGTGGTCGCTATTGGTATTCCATGTCGGCTGGGCTCAATCGCGTCGCTGCGGACCGCGCCGAACAGATTGAGGAAGAGCTTGTCATGACTGAAATTGACAAGCGTCTGGCGAACTATGTGAACGGCCTCGCTGACCGCGGAGACTTCGAAGCAGTCCAAGTGGCACCCAGCAGTTCCGCCGACATCCCCGACGAGGCCGGCGGCGTGCGTGCCGTCGTGCTTGGGGTCTTGCATTCGCACAACGGCCGCGACGGGTCAGAGGCGATGGCCACGGTCAAGGATTTTCTTGCGCAGCGAGGCAGCACGCCGCGCGTTTATCGCAACGTACTTGTGTTTCTCGCGGCCGAATCGCGGCAGGTCGATCACCTGAAGGAAGCCATGCGGAGTGCGCTTGCATGGGAAGGAATCGTTCGTGACACGGAGCGCCTGAACCTAACACAACGAGATAGTGCGCTGGCCCGGGAAAAATCAACCGAAGCGAGCGGCACCGTCAGAACGCGTCTGATGGAAGCTTGGAACTATCTGCTGTATCCTAGGCAGGAAAGTGCCGAAGCCGAAATCTCCTGGATATCAGGCAAGGTTCCCGCTCAGGACGGCCTCCTGAAAAGGGCAAGCAAACGACTGGTTGATGAAGAGGGACTGCTGCCTGAACTCGGCCCAACCAGACTGAATCGTGAACTCGACAGGTACCTCTGGAAGCAAAATCATCACCTCTCGCTGAAGGATCTTCGGGAGTATCTCGATCGCTATACCTACCTGCCGCGGTTGAAAGATCGTTCGGTACTAGTCAGGACGGTCAGCTCTGCAATCGGGAACTTGCTTCCAGGACCATTCGCGTACGCCGAACGTTGGGACGATACAGCCAACACATATCAGGGGCTCGCCATCAGCGAGGCGGAGACAGTCTCTGTGGTCATTGATAAAGAGAGCCTCATCGTAAGGCCGGAAATTGCCGAAGCTCATCGTCCGCAGCCGTCAACGGCGACCGGCCCTCAAGACGACACGCCGACAAGCATTGATGGCGATCAGTCTGAAGTTAGAGAAGCCGCCACATCAGACGACAAACAGCCAGCAAATCGGAAACCGACTCGCTTCACTGGCACGGTAAAGATCTCATCGGAGCGACCGGCCCGGGAAATCCAAAAAGTGGTAGAGGGAATTGTCGAACAGCTCACGACCCTTCCAAACAGCGAAGTGGACATTACGCTGGAAATTGTTGCGGACGTTCCCTCAGGGCTGGATCGTGTGAAGGTTCGGAGCTTGACAGAGAATGCCAATACGCTCGGATTCATCGAGAAGTCGGTCAGATAGATATCAGAATGCCTGATTTGACTGATGAGAACGCCACTTCGGTGCTTGCCATGTATTGGGATCAAATTCGCTGCTTGGACGAACCGCAGTTCTGTGATGGTGAATGCGAGGTTCGTCGGCTTTGGGATAAGGCTGTCGCGAAAGCGCTGGGACGGCCTCCGGGTTGGCTTTCCGAATTGCGGCTGATGTTGCACGACAAGCCGCATGTGAGCAGTCTGGTGAGTGACATTGGAACGCCAGGCGCACAATTGCTTTCTTGAAAGGCCATGCAACGGGCACACTCGCCAGCGTTGTGCCACTTCGAGCGTCTTCTCAATCCGGCTCCGGACCGCTTGATTCCAATCGCGATCGCTGTTCGCGGCGCGACCCGCAGCTGCCAGAATGCTCGTTCCGGCGTCCATCGTCAGGTCATGTGCTTTTCATTCGGTGACCCACGATGGTTGACGCAGCCTAGAAGAGAACGAAGGCCTCATGTCGCGATGATGGCAGACAGCCGCCGTGCGTCTAGGATCATCCGCGCGACAGTAGGTCAGAAACCGGCGCCCCGATCCTTTCAACCTCCCATACGTGATTAGTGGTTTATTGGGAATCGTCGGCGCTGAGCGCATTGTAGACGATTACGGCCCATTGAAGTTTCAAGAATCCTCTCCAAATTTTTTTGGTTCCGGGCAAAGGCTGTCGCTTGGTTGGATGCGATCCGACCAGCCTTGCCATATCGATCACGAAGGTTCGGATTTTCGGCGGGTCGCCGTCCGGCGGCGGTCCGCGAATGTGCCGATGTCCCTGGTGGCGCAGAAGCTTGTAGAG
>MPMP01000090.1 GCA_002238565.1 Albidovulum sp. bin36 | reverse complement strand
CGCGAACTCTGCGCCGCCGCGCCGGACCGCCGGACCGGTCGCAACGCGCGCCTGCCGATGGCCGACCTCGGCATGGCCGCCTTCGCCGTGATGTTCCTGCAGTGCCCGTCCTTCCTGTCCGCGCAGAAGCATCTCGAATCCCGGCGGGGCAGGTCGAACGCCCGCACCCTGTTCGGAATCGAGCGGATCGCCTGCGACAACCACATACGCGACATGCTCGACGGAACCCCGCCCGAGCATTTCGACCGAATGTTCCACCACGTTGCCGACGACCTCGACGGCAGCGGCGGCCTCGACTTTCTGCAGCGGCTCGACGGACGGCTGCCGGTCGCCCTCGACGGCACCGAGTACTTCACCTCCTACAACCTCGGCTGCCGAAACTGCTCCACGCGCCTGCGGTCGAACGGCAAGGTCGAGAACTTCCACGCCATGCTCGGAGCAAGCATCGTCGCGCCGGGATCGAACCACCTGCCGCCGCTTCCGCCGGAGTTCATCCGGCCCCAGGACGGCGACGAAAAGCAGGACTGCGAAATCAAGGCCGCCAAGCGGTGGCTTAAGCGAGTCGGACCGGCGGTGGAGGAGTTCCGGCCCGTCTATCTCGGCGACGACCTGTACCGCTGCCAGGCCGGCCTGCGAGGCGGTCCTGGATGCCGGCGGCAGCTTCCTGTTCACCTGCAAGCCGAAATCGCACGCCACGCTATACGAGTATATTCAAGGAGTTGAGGTCGACTCGCTGCGCACCGTCGAAGGCAAGGGCCGGAAAAAGGTCCATTGCTTCTACCGGTGGATGAGCGGCGTGCCGGTCAGGGTCGGCGAGGACGCCCTGAAGGTCAACTGGTTCGAGATCACCGTCGCCTCGCCGTCCGTCGGGCGGCGATACCGCAACGCGTTCGCCACCGATCTCGAAGTCGGCCGCGAAACCGTCGGGGAGCTGGCAAGATGCGCGCGGGCGAGGTGGAAGGTCGAGAACAATGCCTTCGGGATCCTGAAAGACAGCTTCAACCTGGAGCACAACTTCGGCCACGGCAGCGATACGCTCGCCGGCCTGCTGGCGATGTTCAACATAATCTCCCTCCTGATGCAGAACGCCTGCGAACTCCGCTGCGAGGCCTGGAAGGCGGCGCGCGCCCGACTCGCCGCGCGGTATCGATTGCTGGATCACATTCGCACCGTGATCGACTACGCCGTGTTCCAGGACTGGAGCGCGCTCCTGCGAACCATCGCAACCGCCGACCTTCCCGAAAAGCCGCCCTGACCGGCGATCGCCTCCCCGCAGACAAAACAATCCGCAGTCCCTTTGGAAATCCGCCCAAACAAGGAGAAAATCGAGAATGAATTGATAATGAGAATTGCTGGCTCGCGTAAAGTCGAATTTACAATTTTCGCCTGGCTGGGCTAAAGTACTGGGATCGTATGCTACGCGGAGTTCCATCTGTTCCGGGAAGTTCGTCCGTAGCAGTCTCAGTAATTCGTACAGTTTTTCAGAGCATTTGTCTACTTTCAGGCCGAGTTCTACTGCTTCCCGACGATTGATCGTGTTATCGTGACTTCCGGAATCAGAGCAAAGAAAGGCGATAATCCTCATCTGCCGCTTCACTGCTCTGCTTTTGCTTTTTGCCGAGCAATTTGCTTGCTAGATCCCGAATCTGCTGCCGCGACCTGAATATCTCGCCAAGCACCGGAGGATGAACCTTTTCGGAGAGGTTTAGAAGTGCGTTTCCTTCAAGTTGCGGGTCGGCCTCGCATTTTTTGAATTCCGTCTAGATAACCGTTCACTGCTTCGACGCTAACAGACGCGCGGGCATCCGGCGCAGCACCGGGAATTTGCCGGCCAAGCGGGTGCTGAATGCTTGGAGCAATAGGTCCAAGAGTTGCCTGCTTCGTCATCACGATCCGGTCCGCGCCAAGCGAGAACAGCGTTCCGGCACTCATGCACTTTCCAGGAGCGATCACTTCTAAATCTTCACAGAACATGTGCAGGAGAATGACGAGATTCCAAGCGGCCGAAATGGACCCGCCAGTTGTATAAAGTACATGCGAAATCTTTTCGACCGGTCCGATGGAATCAAGATGATCGACGAAAAGATCAATCGCATCCTGGCCAATCCTAGTTTCTAATCCCGGACGATCTCCCGTCGCATAAAGAATCGCCTTTGAAGTACGGATTTCCTCGATTTTCCGCAGCAATTTCCTCCGGTTTTCATGGTTTGCCAAGAATTCCCGTTTCAGCGATCAAGCAAAGCCAAATTTGACCACATCCAGACGCTGCATTGCCGAAATTTCTAGAATTTCCAACAAATGCCATTACCGGCCAGAAGCATCAAGAAAGCCCATTTGGCAGAAATTTCGTAAACAGAGACCCTCTGCCATGGCAATGGATTGCCCAGAAAATGGCGCTCCTTGCATTATTCCTCCGTCCTGGCGAGATGCTGCTGAAGCCCGGCCTCTCTTCATGAAGCGGACCACGGTGGCTGACGCAAAGGGCCGCCGCCGAATGGGGAGCTGGCGACGACAATGAAAATTGCTCAGGCCACTTCGGTCAGAGCCGCCAGCCGGTCGGCGCAGGCCACCATCGACACGCGCCCCGTCCTGATTTCGTCCAACCGGAGCCGCCACCGTTCGGGGATCGCCGCGAGGCCGAATTGCGCCCCAAGGACTGCGCCGACGATGGCGCCGTTGGTGTCCGTATCGCCGCCCGCCTCGACGGCCTCGCGCAGACCAGACTCGAAGTCATTAGCCCGCCAGTAGGAGATCAACGCCGCCTGAAGGGACAGCAGCGTGTAGCCCATGTCATCGCCGTCGAACCGCAGGTCGTCCATCGAAGACCGTGACGCCAGGATCACCGCTTCCGACACCGACGGCGGAATTTCCGCGCTATAGCCGAAATCGCGGAGCGTCGGCATGGATGCTGCCATGCCGTCCTGCGCCGACCGCAGCAGGGCTGCCGCAGACAGCATTTCGCCTCGCAATGCGCCGGCGACGGCCAGATTCGCAAGCGCGCAGGACCAGCCGCAGCGCCAGTCCCAATGGGTCGGTACGGCCGAAAGCACGCTCTCCCGCACCAGCCGATGCGGGTTGTCGCGCCACCTGATCGCGAGCGGCGTACACCGCATCAGCGCGCCATTGCCGGCCCGGCCTCCCGCCCACGCCTGTTGCGAAGCCTCAATGATCGACATGCCTTGCGGCGTCCGCACGGTTCCGGTAGTCGTGCTGCGAGCAAGTCTCATGGTGGGGTAGCTGCCCCCGTACAACTCCAGCACTTCCCCCGTCAGGATGCCCATCCCCGCGCCGTTGGTTTCGGCCCACGCCCAGAAGCGCCGCCCGAGATCGTCCACGTCAAGTCCGCCAGCGGCCGTCGCCGCATCGGCGATGTCGATGGCCTGCGCCAGATCGTCATCGTCAGGATATCCAGGCATCGCCACGATTTCCGTCACCCCCTCCGGGAACTCCCGGGAGATGCGCCGTCGCGGCCACCCTTCCATGACGATCCCCAGCAGGTTTCCAACCGCGATCCCGGCCATCAGCCCTCTTGCGCGATCCGTATCAGTCATGGTGATTCTCTCCTTAGTGGATTTTCTGCGAGAAAGCTGAGTGAACAAGGGCGCCGTTCAGCGCCAGCATCTGTCCGGTCAGGCCGCCGACGGCGATGCGGCGCTCGACGCCGAGGCCCACGCCCGAAATCTCCCGGGCGGGCGCCCGTCCAAACCGCCGGACCAGCGCGAGCGCCCGGTCTGTGGACGGCCGGCCGCTCAATCGCGCCGACTCAAAATAATGCGAACGCACTATCTGCCCCCAGTGCGCGGCCAGCAGATGCGGCGCGCCGAACAGGTCCATCGCGGATATCCCGCTACCCTGCGCGACAACGACGCCACACTGGCCAGGCAGCGGGCCGCGTCCGACGAGTTCCTCCACGACGTCCGCGCTGAACGCGTCACGGGAGCGTGACAGCTCCAGATCCGCCGCTGCCGCCGTATCGGACTCGATGCCCTCCAGCGACAGCATTGCATGGACCTCACCCCAGACGCCGCATTGGTCGCCGGCGCGGGACCCGTGCCGCAGCGACCGGGCGAGGCCCCGGCGCTGTGCCGTCCGGATGCGGTCCGGCGCGAAGGCCGCAGCACGGCGCCATGCCCGGCAGCTCCCCCAGCGTCCCTGCTCCAGGCAGCTGACGGGAAGCTCAAGGGCGGAACGGGAGTCCACGAGCACAGTGGCGTTGACGGCACGATTCTGCTTGCCGCCGAGGAAATGCTCTCCTTCGACGACCAGCACCGGCTTATCCGTGGGATTTGTCGCGCGCAGCGCCTGCACCGACGCGGCGTCCAACTCCCGTATCTGCAGCCCCGAGCCCTCGCCGGTGGCGATCGCCGGCAACTCGTTGCCAGGCAGGAAAACCGGGAAGAATGATACGCCAAGCCGCGAAATCGGTGCGCCCAAGGCGACAATGTTCAGATTCGGTGCGGTCATGAATGCCTCCATCTTAATTGTAGTTCCGACAATATATGCACTTGATATTGTAATTGCAACAATTTAATTTCAGGCGATGGTTTCCAAGAGTCCGCCCCGATATGACGCAACTGCATTCCCGCCATTCGCGGTCACCGCGGACGTGTCCTTGTTCACCATCCGAGACGGCGCGCTCGAAGTGCTGCTGATCGAGAGGGGCGGCGAACCCTATCGCGGCGCCTGGGCCTTGCCCGGCGGCTTCGTGCGCCCGAACGAGGACCTGGAGGAAGCCGCCGCCCGGGAGCTTGCGGAGGAGACCGGGCTCGCCAGGGGAGCGTGGCATCTGGAGCAGCTTGCCGCCTATGGCGCTCCGGACCGGGATCCGCGCATGCGTGTGGTCACCGTCGCCTTTTGGGCGGTCTGCGCCGAGGTGCCGACTCCCCGGGGCGGCGGGGACGCCGCCAAGGCCGACCTCGTGCCGATTGCGCGCATCGAGAGCGGAGCCGTCCGTCTCGCCTTCGACCACGAGCGGATCGTCAGGGATTCCGTGGAATGCATCCGGTCCAGTATGGAGCACACCGCCCTGGCCGCCTGGTTTTGTTCGCCGGAGTTCACGATCCGGGAACTCAGACGGGTTTATGAAGCAGTCTGGGGCGCCCCGCTCGATCCGGGCAATTTCCAGCGCTATGTGCGCGAGAGCGGAGCCTTCGAGCAGCGTGCCGCACCGCCCTCGCGGGTGAACTTCGTCGGGCCGGTGGACCTCAACATGCGGCCCGAACGCGGCCGGCCCGCGTCTCTGTGGGCGGCGAGGCAAACGGAGGACGGCTTTCCGGCCACGGCGATCCGAACGCTTGCAAGGCCTAGGCGTTCGTCTCGGGCGGGCACTCCAACTCCAGCCGGCAACCGGTGAATCAAGGCCATGTTCAGTCAGGTGTAGAACGGACCGGAAGTCTAAGCAAGCGCGCTCGTCGCGGCGGATTGCCTTGCCGCTTGACGGCTTCCGCAGTACGTATCATTGTAAAAAGTTCAATCTCGAAAAAAGATTCCTCCATGCAAATCAATCCCTATTTGACTTTTAACGGCGACTGCGCCGAAGCCATGGAATTCTATCGCGAACTGTTTGGCGGCGAGATCATCGCCCTCCAAAAATTCGAGGACGCGCCATCTTCCGGAATTTCCACGGGGATTCCCGGCGACCGAATAATGCACATGCAGCTAGAGGTGGGCGGCCGTATTCTTATGGCCTCGGACGCGCCCGAAAAGATGTATTCGAAGCCAGAAGGAATAACCATTCAGATTTCTTTCGATTCGCTCGCCGAAGCGGAGCGCGTATTCAGTGCGCTCGCCGAAGAAGGCACGGTCGGGATGAAATTCGAGCCCACTTTTTGGGCGGCGGGCTTCGGCATGCTAACTGACAAATGGGGGATACCCTGGATGATGAACTGCGACGAAGACAAGGGCTAGGCAACATGCTCCGATTTGGAAAATCGGCAATTGCGGACTGAGCGGGAGCCATGACAAGAATCGACGACAAATTTCACGAATTGCGCGAATTGAACCGGAAAGCCTTCGTAGCCTATATCATGGCAGGCGATCCAAACTATGAAAAGTCGCGTGAAATCGCGCTGGGACTGCCGGATGCGGGCGTGGACATTATTGAACTCGGCTTGCCGTTCACCGATCCTATGGCCGACGGACCAACGATACAGCTGGCGGGACAGCGAGCATTGGCATCGGGGCAAACGCTGGAAAAAACGCTTCGTCTGGCATCGGAAATTCGCAGAGCGCACCCGAAAACGCCGATAGTTTTAATGGGATACTACAACCCGATCTACAGCAGAGGCGTTGACCGCTTTCTCGATGAACTTGGAGACGCCGGCGCGGACGGAATGATCATCGTCGACCTGCCGCCGGAAGAGGACCAGGAACTTTGCATTCCTGCCATCGAGGCGGGATTCAATTTCATTAGGCTGGCGACGCCGACAACGGACGACAAGCGACTGCCGGCGGTTCTCCGGAATACGAGCGGATTCGTCTACTACGTTTCCATCACGGGAATTACCGGCGCAGGGTCTGCGAGCGCCGCGGAAATCGCTCCGGACGTCAAGCGGATACAGGCTGCTTCAAAGCTGCCGGTATGCGTCGGTTTCGGCATTAAGTCGCCCGACGACGCCAAGGCGACTGCAAGCGTTTCGGACGGAGCGGTCGTCGGATCTTCCATCGTCTCCCTAATTCAAAACGGCAAGTCGACGGACGAAATACTCGCGTTCGCCGGCCGACTCGCCGAAGGAGCTCACGAGGCTTAGCACCGGCTTGCCGAAATTTCCTCTAGCGGCTTCCCTCGGCGAATTGACCTGGGCGGCTTCCAATTGCAGCCCGGCATTGCCGAACATATCTTTCGCTGATAGTTTTGCGCTGTTCCAGGCAATTATTGCAGAATTTTCATGACGCCAATCACATGCATCGAAGATTTGAGGCGACTCTATTATCGCAGGGTCCCGAGAATGTTTCGCGACTACACGGAATCGGGCAGCTGGACCGAGCAGACGCTCCATGAAAATTCGGCCGATTTTTCCGCAATACATTTTCGCCAGCGAGTCGCCGTGGATATGAGCGAGCAGTCGACGGCCACGAAAATGGTCGGCCAGGACGTCTCGATGCCCGTTGCGCTGGCGCCGGTTGGAATGACTGGCATGCAGTCCGCGGACGGCGAGATCAAGGCGGCGAGAGCGGCGGAAAAATTCGGCATCCCTTTTACACTTTCGACAATGTCGATTTGCTCGATCGAGGATGTCGCGGCCAATACCCGGAACAGCTTCTGGTTCCAGCTTTACGTGCTAACGGACGAGGAGTTCGTCGAATCGATCATCCAGCGCGCCATAGATGCGAAGTGCTCCGCCTTGGTATTAACTCTTGACTTGCAAATTCTCGGTCAAAGGCATCGAGACATAAAGAACGGACTCTCTGCGCCGCCGTCTCCGACGCTAGCCAACATGCTGGATCTATCGACGCGTCTGCGCTGGTGCCTGGGCATGCTGGGCACAAAGAGACGAACCTTCAGGAATATCGTAGGGCATGTGAAGGAAGTTACCGACGCCCGCTCGCTGATGAACTGGACGACCCAGCACTTCGAGAAAAAACTCGATTGGGCGCATGTTCGCAGGATACGCGACTCGTGGCCAGGCCCCCTGATACTCAAGGGCATTCTCGACCCGGAAGATGCTCGACGCGCCCTCGACACGGGCGCCGATGCGATAATCGTGTCTAACCACGGCGGACGCCAACTGGACGGAGCCATGTCGTCGATTCGAATGCTTCCGTCGATAGTTGAAGCGGTCGGCGACAAGATTGAGGTACATCTGGATTCCGGCATTCGCTCCGGCCAGGACGTCTTGAAAGCATTGGCTCTAGGCGCAAAGGGAACCTATATCGGCCGAGCGTACATTTACGGTCTCGGCGCGCTGGGCGAAGCGGGAGTAACATCTGCGCTGGAAGTCGTCCGCAAGGAACTCAAAACTACGATGTCCCTGTGCGGCGAAAAATGCGTGGACGACATGAGAAGAGACAATCTTATTCTTCCGAAAGGATTCGGAAAGGACTTTGACTAACGACCGCCGCCAAACCGCTGGCGAAAGCTTTCGCAAATCCCGAAATTCGATCGTTCGTCCTTGGCGTCCGACCCTCGGCTGTGATCAGGTACATGCGAAATACCTTTACGGCGCAATTTATGCGGAAAGCGGCCTGACCCGAACGAAACCTGGAGAACACCGAAGAAACGGCGGGCGAATCGAACCGGGGACCATTGAATGCCTCGGCAGAATCTCGGTCTCCTCGCGCTCGGAAAGAGCTCGTCGACATCGCTTCAGATCCGGGACTCGGCATCGGAGAGACTGTCCCGCCGGAGCATGCCGGGCGTAAAGCCCAACCCCGGCATGTCGGGGCACACCTATGAGCAACCATATTAAATGAAGCAATCGGCGGTTCCCGCGTTCACGGTTTTTAGGGAACTCCGAGCCGGTTCCGCCTCAGGCGCGAACGCGCGATCGCCCTTCGGAAGGGCCTGAATTTCGCCTTCCAAAGGGCTTTTCATTCTCAAGATACCAAAAGTGGGAGAACGCCGAATTTCGTACATTTCCCGGCGGGTCTCCAGCGAGAGCCTGGCATTTCCGATTTCCGCCGAGGTATTGGGCGTTCTCTTCAAGTTCGACATGCTCCTCGCCGAGGAAACGAGGCTGAAGAGCTGCCCCCGCTGCGGCGGCATGCGATTTGCCTTTGCGAATGAAGGCAAGCCGGAATTGCCGGGCGGCGATTGCGCCTGCCGGGACTCCCGTCGTCACGCGGCCCTCCTCCGGTAGAACGAATAGGAGGTCGCCGGCGGCAAGTTCCCCCAGATAGTTTCCGAGCGCGTCCAGCCCAGCGACATCTCGTCGCGGACGGCCTTCCTGACGGGCGGAACCGGGCCGTAGGTAAACTGGATGAACAGCCCGCCAGGCCGGAGGAGATCGAAGGTGCCGCCGACGATCCTGCGCTGAATTTCCTGATCCATCGACAGCAGCGGCAGGCCGCTCACGACGGCCTTGACGTCCGCGATCCCGTGCCGGCCGATGTTCTCCGCCCGGTCCCGGTAGACGCGCAGCCCCGGATGCGCCCGCTCCAGGTGATCGCAGAATGCGGGGTTTATCTCGAAGCTGTGAACGGCTTCGACGGGAACGCCCGCGTTCAGCAGCGCCGCCGTGATTTTCCCGGTGCCGGCGCCGAGCTCGACGACGACGCCCGGGCCGTCGGGGACGGCTTCGGCCATGCGCCGGGCGAGCGCCCGCGACGAAGGCGCGAGCGCGACCACCTCGCGGGGCCTGCTTGCGACCTGGTTCAGGAAGAGGGAGAGATCAGTCATTGTCCACCTCGTATTCGAATTGCTGGAAATGGCTCCGGAATCCGTCTCCGATGCCATGCCGCGCATGCTTGCCGAACTGGTGAAGCCGGCCGGGGCCGCCCGACTGGACGGCCGGGCAGCCCCATCCGCCAGCCGCAAGCTGCGCCGCGCCGACGATCGGGAGCGCCGCCAGGGCGCCGATCAGCCAGACGCTCATGCCGGCTCGGCCTCGCCGTCGATTGTTTCGCCCTCGCGATCGGTCCCGGACCATGCGGCTGCCGCTCCGGCGGCTACCAGCGACAGCCCGAAGGCCAGGCCGAGCATCAGCAGCCCGAAGAAGGCGATGAAGGGAGCCAGCAGAACCGCTCCCGTGATGCCGAGGGCGACGGCGAAGAACTTCTTGATCGATTTCATGACGAATCCTTTCCTAAATTCACTGTCTTGAAAAGGATAAGGGCTCCGGGCCTTTCATACGCATGGCGCCGGATTTACAAGTTTGTAAGCTTGAGATTTTTTTCGGGAAATACCGCGCGCGCGACGAGGCCGGGCGCGTCCGAACGGGCGTTTTCCGACAGGACCAGCTCGGCGCCGTGAAGCTCGGCGATGGTCTTTACGAGCGACAGGCCCAGCCCGCGCCTTCCGTGCCGCGGCTCTTGTCCAGGCGATGCATCGGCCGGGGTCGCGTTGCCGTATTCCCCGGGCGGAATCCCCGGGCCCGTATCGGCAAGGCCCAGCTCGCGCTCGCCGGCGATCAGCGTGAGCTCCGCGCCCTCGGGCGTGTGCCGTATGCCGTTCTCGATCAGAGGAATCGCGGCGAAGACGGCGGTCAGCAGCAGCGCCTGCCGCAAGGCCGACATGCGCAGCGGCGGACTATGCGGGGGATTTCGGCTCAAAAACGTAGCCCGCGCCGCGGATGGTCTGGATCACCGTGTCGCCGAACGGCTTCTTGATCTTGCCGCGCATGCGGCTGACATGGGTTTCCACGACGCTGGTGGTCGGATCGAAGTTCAGGTCCCAAACCTTTTCCAGCAACATGTTGCGGGTCGGCACCCGGCCCCCGAAGCGCAAAAAAGCCTCTGGCAGGCGAAACTCCTTGACGTTCAGCTCGATGCCCCGGTTTTTCCGCCTGCATTTGCGCCCGTAGAGATCTAGACGGATATCTCCGGCCTGCAGAACCGAGCTATCGGTAGCCGCCGGGGACGAAACCCGCGCGTCATGGGACCTGGTCGCCGCGATGGGCGGCCACCCGAACCGCAAGTACGACCGGCCTCCGGATAACAAGATCGTCTGGCTCGGCTACGTCCGGCTGGCCGATTCGTCCGCCTCGACCGAGCTCGCCGTGAGGCTGGGGCCGGAAAGCGAAGTGTACAAGCTATTGCGTCATGACTAAATTTATGGCCATTGGGCGGGCCGCGGCTCGGCGGCTTCCGATTCGCCGCGCTATGGCGACGAGCGAATCACGACATGAGACGGCGCAAGAAAATCTCGAGCCGCGCCCGCCGTGACAAAATCTTTGCAATTCCTTGCGCTTTGCTTTAAAGGCTGCGTTTTTGGGCGGATTAGCACCCTTGGAGGCAATTCGCTCGGGAACAGGAGAACGCAAAATGGCTGATGAGGCACCAATACTCAATGCCGTCGTGCGGGCGGGGACGGGCAAGGGGGCCGCTCGCCAAGCAAGACGGGACGGATTTGTACCAGGTATCGTTTATGGAGGCGAGCAAGCCCCTCTTCCAATAAATGTAAAGTTCAGCGAACTAATTAGGATGCTGAAAAGAGGGCGGTTTCTCTCCACGCTCTTCGATTTGAAAATCGACGGCGAAGGCGAAACCAGAGTTATCTGCAGGGGCGTTCAGCGAGATGCAGTGCTTGATCTGCCGACTCATGTCGACCTCATGCGACTGCGAACGAATTCGCAAGTCGACCTTTTCATTCCGCTTAAATTTACAAATGAAGAACTCGCGCCCGGCCTCAAGCGAGGCGGAGTTCTGACAGTCGTAAGAAACGAAATCGAACTCAATGTAACGGCAGGGGAAATTCCCGACGCGATTGAGGTCGACCTAACGGGCATGGAAGTCGGCGATGTCGTTACGATATCGAAAATATCGCTGCCTGCTGGAAGCAAGTCGGCAATAACCGGGCGCGATTTCGTAATCGCCAACATTTCTGCTCCATCGGGATTGAGGTCGTCCGACCAAGACGAAGACATGGAAGAAGCGGAAGGACCCGAATTGGCCGAGCCTGCGACCGAAAGCTGAGCAAAGAAATAAAAGGCTTAATGCAGCCGGCACCGAATAGTCGGCAATAAATTTTTCCTGCAGCGTCATTTTCGCAGCGTTAGGGGTTTTCGAGAGTCGGGAGCCGACGGCGAAGGTCAATTTGCGCCATGGGATTAATTTAGCTTAGCGCAATTCGTTGAATCAATCGGCGCCTAGCCGAGCCCAGACGAGTCTTCTTTCTTGCGCCGTATCGAACGCGCTTGCCCTTTCGAAAGGAATTCAAACGTGAAACTTTTCGCCGGATTGGGCAATCCGGGCCGCCAATACTCGAAAAACCGCCACAATATCGGCTATATGGCGGTTGAAAGAATTGCTTCCGATTACAATTTCCCTGCGTGGCGCAGGAAATTTTCGGGCATTGTTTCCGAAGGACGCATTGGCCCGGAAAAAGTCGTTCTATTGAAGCCGGAAACTTTCATGAACCGGTCGGGGCAATCGGTCGGCGAAGCCATGCGATTCTTTAAGTGCGCTCCCGAAGACGTGACGGTTTTCTACGACGAAATCGATCTCCGCCCTGGAAAGGTCAAGGCCAAGGTCGGCGGCGGCCATGCCGGTCACAACGGTATTCGCTCCATACACCAGCATATCGGCGCCGAGTTCGTCAGAGTTAGGCTAGGCGTAGGCCACCCGGGAAATAAGGAGCTTGTAACTCGATTCGTGCTGGGTAATTTCAGCGCGCAGGATGAAGAATGGCTTCCATCCATTCTAGACTCGGTAAGCTCTGCCGCGGTGGAACTCGCGAAAGGCAACCTTCCCGCTTTTTCGAATTCCTTCTCGCGAAAGATGGCGGACGCAGTCGAATCCAGCAGCCGAAAGGTCGCTCCGCCTGCCGAGAAATCGACTAAAAGCGGCATATTTCAAAAGCTTTCAACTCTTTTCAGAACGGACTGATACTGATCGGGAATGCAAGCAAAAGCCTAGCGGCTCGTCGCCGGCCGTTCGGGGGCCGCCGCAGTTCGAAAATTGATTTGTGCATTGCAAGAGATTGTTCCACTTTCGGGATGCTTGGCCTGCTGGCGAAGAGTTTGCTTTCATTTTTCGAAACAGCATTGCAAACTGCTCGAAATGGCGAAACAACTGCGATTGAACAGCGCGAACCAAGTAGACAGCGGAAACGCAGCTCAGTCGAATAGCGCCATACGAAACGTCGCCGGCAGGCGCTTGGATGAATTCTTGCGCGCCGGCCTAGGCGATTTATTCCTGTCCAATGAACAGGCTTGCGAAATCTGGAGAAACGCAATGGAAGAATTCGAACCTTCTCGAAATGTTTTTGGAGGCATGTTGGAAACTTGCTCCGATTCGCCCAAAACCGGTTTTTTTCGCAACGGATGCTGCGATACCGGACGTTCCGACGCGGGCAGCCATACGGTTTGCGTCGTCGTTAACGACGAGTTTCTTGCGTTTTCCAAATATGTCGGGAACGACCTGTCGACGCCCAATCCGCGCTTCGGCTTTCTTGGACTAAAGCCCGGAGACCAATGGTGCCTTTGCGCCGGGCGATTCTTGCAGGCTCACGAAGAAGGCCTGGCGCCGAAAGTCCTGCTGAGATCGACGCACCATCGGGCGCTGGATATCGTTCCTCTGGAAGTGCTCAAAAAGCACGCTATCGATCTTCAATGAGTCCGGCCAGGGAGGAGATCCCGAATAGCTCCCTTCTCTTGATTCGACCGTCGAACCTTGGGCCGCTTCAAGCTTGCGAGGCCCGTTGGCGCGGAGATTCCGGCACTCCTTGATTCAGCGCAAGAGCAGGAGATGCCCGCTGCGGTCGCCCGGCATGCCGATTCATTCGCTGTCGCCGACTTCAACGTCAAGCAGCTTCGCGACGGTAAATATATCCTTGTCCCCTCGCCCGCACATGTTCATGCAGATAATGCAATCCTTCGGCAGGTCGCCAGCTATTTTGGCTACATGCGCCAAGGCGTGCGAAGGTTCCAGCGCGGGAATTATCCCCTCCAATTCGCAGCACAGCTGGAATGCATCCAGCGCTTCATCATCGGTGACCGAGACGTATTCGGCCCGCCCGGCCTCGTAAAGCCACGAGTGTTCCGGGCCGATGCCGGGATAGTCCAGCCCTGCGGAAATCGAATACCCCTCGAGAATCTGCCCGTCGTCGTCCTGGAGCAAATAGGTTCGATTTCCGTGCAGAACTCCGGGACGCCCTCCCGTCAAGGATGCGCAATGCTCCACCCTTTCGTCGACGCCCTTGCCTCCCGCCTCCACGCCGATCACGCGAACTTCCGGGTCGTCGAGGAATGGATGGAATAGTCCCATCGCATTGGATCCGCCGCCGATGCAGGCGATAACGATATCGGGAAGCCGTCCCTCGATTTCAGCTAGCTGCGCTTTTGCCTCCTTGCCTATGATTGACTGGAAATCGCGCACCATCGCCGGATACGGGTGAGGCCCGGCGACGGTACCGATGCAATAAAAGGTATCGCGAACATTGGTTACCCAGTCGCGCAGGGCATCGTTCATCGCATCCTTGAGAGTGCCTCTGCCGGATGTAACCGGCACGACTTCCGCGCCCAGAAGTTTCATTCGAAACACGTTGGGCGCCTGCCTTTCGACATCGTGCTCGCCCATATAGACAACGCACTTCAACCCGAATTTCGCGCACGCCGTCGCCGTCGCCACTCCATGCTGGCCCGCGCCGGTTTCCGCGATAATCCTCGTCTTGCCCATGCGCATGGCCAGCAATATCTGCCCAAGCACATTATTGATCTTGTGCGCGCCGGTATGATTCAATTCATCGCGCTTCAGATAAATCTTGGCGCCGCCGAAGCGCTCCGTTAGCCGGGCGGCAAAATAGATCGGCGATGGCCTGCCCACATAGTGCTTCCAGAGATAGTCCATCTGATTCCAAAAGCCGGGATCGTCCTTTGCCCTGCTGTACTCCGCCTCCAATTCGAGAATGAGCGGCATCAGGGTTTCGGAAACGAATCTTCCGCCGAATTTTCCAAAGCAACCGTTCTCGTCCGGTCCGGCGGTAAAGGAATTCATAATCGTCTGGTTCATCTCAAGTACCTCGCGCTGCCGCTACGAATGACCGAATTCTTTCGGAATCTTTTTGTCCCGGGCTCGACTCGACGCCGCTGGAAACATCGACCTGCCCGGCGCCGGTAAGCCTGATTGCAGCGGCCACGTTCGTCTCGTCCAGTCCGCCCGCCAGCATCCAGGGAAGGCGCCATGTCCGCCCGGCTATCAAGCGCCAATCGAACGACAGGCCGTTTCCGCCCGGCAAATCGGTCGATTCCGAGGGCTTCGCATCGACAAGCAGCTGGCTGGCTGCATCGGAGTACTCGTCCAAGCGACCTAAATCGCGTTCGCTCTTAATTCCTATGGCCTTCATCACCGGAAGACCGAAACGCGATTCAATCTCCGAGACTCTTTCAGGCGTTTCGGCGCCGTGCAACTGTATCATGTCTATAGGAACCGCATCGACAACGTGGCCGATCTCCGTATCGGCGGCATTTACGAATAGCGCAACCTTTTTTATGCCGCGAGGCGCGGAATCCGAAAGAAATCTAGCTCTGTCCGCGCATATGCTCCGCGGCGATTTCGGGAAAAATACAAAGCCAACATACGCGGCGCCCGCATCCGCGGCCGCCACTACGTGCCGCCTGCGCGAAAGCCCGCAAATCTTGACATTTGTTTTCTGGAGCATCGGGCGGCACGACTCCTCGTTCGCAAACTACTCGAGCAGCGCGAGAATTTCGTCGTCGCCGTCCGATTTGCTTTTCTTTGAATTTTCCGCTTCGGATTCCATGCGCGCAAGCTCGCTTTTTTTGGCCGCCGCTTCAGCGCGATGCTTGTGCTCGCGTATCCACTCCCACACGAAGCCGATGAGGAGCCCGAGCACCATGCCGCCGAAGATTGCCAGAAATACCGGAACTTGAATCGGAGGCGGCGACGGGAAAAATCCCGAGATCTCTTCCGGCAGCAATCTCAGCGTAACGAGGCCGCGATTCGCGACGGCGATAACGATTAGGCATATTCCGACAAGAATTAGGAAGACGATTCTAATGGCTCGCATTACGGCCAAAACGCGACGGGTTTCCTTAGCCGGAGCCGTTCAGCCGCTCGCGCAAAAGCTTGCCCGACTTGAATTTAACGGCTTTTTTTGCAGGAACGAAAACCGGCTCCTCGTTTCGAGGGTTGCGGGCCTGGCGAGGCCGTCTCTTCTTGACCGAAAATGAACCGAACCCGCGAATCTCGATTCGTTCGCCACGCCGAAGCGTATCTTTAAAATCGACGAAAATGTGGTCGACGATTTGCTGTATTTCCTGCATCTGCAGGTTTGGGTGCTTTGCGGCAACTTCTCGAATTAATTCCGAGCGAACCATGATTGTCCTTTCAATTGCGGTTCGACATCCATCAATTTGGCCATGGACTAATAGCATACAGGACAAATCGGTTGCGGACGCTTTCCGCGCATCCTGGACTCGCCGCGCAGATCGCGTGCCGAATCATCGATGGGCAGTGCCGTCGAGGCGAAATTTGATTCTTCCCTAGTACAGAGAATTATTGCGGAATAAACTTTCATGCGCAAGTGTACGATTGCGAATTTTTCTCTTGCCTACGCCATTTCGCCTCGATTCGCCGCGCCCAAACTAAATTGCAGGATGCAGAATTTGGAATTCAGTCATCAGCAGCATTGGATTGCGGCAATGCTCCGCGCGACCGAGGCGGTCGCAGGGATTCTCGAACCCGGGCGATTGCGAATCCTGGATCAATCTTTCGCTTGCTGGTCTCGCATGGCGGCGCCTAGAATATCTCCGAGACGGGCTCCGGCATCAGACGAGCCGTATTGGTCCACGGCTTCCTTCGCTTCGCTGATCTCTCTCGCCTTGATAGAGAAACTCACTCTTCGTCCGACAAGATCGACATTGACAACGCGTACGTCAACAATATCTCCTAAATTGAAGCGGTCGGGCCTTTGATCGGCTCGGTTCTGGCTCAAATCGGAACGGCGAATGAACGACTTGATGCCGTTGTATTCGACTTCGATGCCGTTGTCGGCAATTGCGGCAACAGTAACGGAAACCGTGGTTCCGCGCTTAATGCCCGCTATTGTCGCGGCGAAGGGATCCTCCTTCAGCGCCTTCATCGAAAGCGTAACCCGTTCCTTTTCGACATCGATTTCGGCAATCGCGGCTTCGACGATTTCGCCTTTCTTAAATTCCTTGATCGCCTCGTCGCCCGATTTCTCCCAGGAGATGTCGGACATATGAACCATGCCGTCGATATCCGGATCCAATTCGATAAATATGCCGAATTCGGTAATTGTCTTGATAATTCCTTCGATTCGGGAGCCTACGGGATTCTGCTCTACGAATACCTCCCAAGGATTGCGCATGGCCTGCTTCAAGCCGAGCGACACGCGTCGCTTGTTGGTATCGATTTCGAGTATCATCACCTCGACTTCCTGAGAAGTCGATACGATTTTGCCCGGATGCACGTTTTTCTTGGTCCAGGACATTTCGGACATGTGCACCAGTCCCTCGACACCCGGCATTAACTCCACAAAGGCTCCGTATTCGGTAATATTGGTCACAGATCCCTTGTGCACCGAGCCAACGGGGAAATTGTCGGCGACCCTTTTCCAGGGATCCTCCTGCAATTGCTTTATTCCCAGCGATATTCTGTGCGTTTCCTTGTTAACTCTAATAACCTGAACTTTGATTGACTCTCCGATGGTTACGACTTCCGACGGGTGGTTGACTCGAAACCACGCCATGTCCGTCACATGGAGCAGCCCGTCGACGCCTCCGAGGTCGACAAAAGCGCCGTAATCCGTGACATTTTTGACGACGCCCTCGATTTGGTCGCCTTCACTCAGTCGATTTACGACTTCGGCTCGCTGTTCCGCTCGGCTTTCTTCCAGAATTACCCGGCGCGAGACAACGATATTGCCTCGGCGACGATCCATTTTCAGTATCTGGAACGGCTGCCTCACGCCCATCAGGGGACTTACATCCCGAACAGGGCGAACATCGACCTGGGACCCGGGCAGAAACGCGACGGCGCCGCCTAAATCGACAGTGAAGCCGCCTTTGACTCTTCCGAATATCGCGCCTTCGACCCTGGCATCGTCGCTGTAGGCATTTTCGAGCTTGTCCCAAGCTGCTTCGCGACGCGCTTTTTCACGTGAAATTACGGCTTCGCCCTTGGAATCCTCCACCCGGTCGAGAAACACATCCACTTCATCGCCAATGTTGATTTCGGGCGATTCGCCAATTCGGGAGAATTCCCTCAATTCGACGCGGCCTTCCATTTTATAGCCGATGTCGATAATGGCTTGGCTAGCCTCAATGGCGATTATTTTTCCCTTTACTACCGAGCCCTCCTTAGGCATTCCGATTTCAAAGTTTTCCTGAAGGAGGGTTTCGAATTCCTCCATTGTCGCGTTAGCTGGCAACTGGCTTATTTCCTTTCAATTCGCAGCGCGCCGAATATTCGCATCCGGCGAAAGCAGATATGAGTATAATTGCAGAACAACAAGAGCCGCCGCTCAGGTTCGAAAACCGCCCCTGATTCGGCTAGCTACTTCGCCTACTGCCTTTTCTACGGCAGCGCTTATAGTCAATTCGGAGGTGATAATCAACACTGCATCGGGCGCTCTTCGCAATGCCGCCTCGCTGCGTTTCCGATCTCGTTCATCCCGCTTCTTCAACTCGTCCGCCACGGATTCGAACGCGGCCTCCTCTCCCGCCGCCAAGAGCTCGCGCCGCCGCCGCTCCGCTCTGCATTGCAGGCTCGCCGTTACATATAGCTTGACTTCGGCATTCGGGCAAATAACCGTACCGATGTCCCTCCCGTCCAAAACGGCGCCGCCGGGCATTCTTGCGAAATTGCGCTGAAAATCAAGCAACGCGAATCGCACCGGCGGAATGGCGGCGACGCGCGACGACAGCACCGACACGTCGTTGGAGCGCAGACCCGGGGCGTCCAAATCGCCGGCATCGATATCAACGGCGTATCTCGCGGCCGCTTCCATGTCGCATGAAAGACCGGCATCGATCAGCTTCCTAGCAACCGCCCGGTAGAGCAGGCCGGTATCCAGATGCATGAAACCGAATTCCTCCGCGATCGCGCGTGAGATCGTTCCCTTTCCGGCCGCGGCAGGACCGTCGACCGCCACCGTAAATTCGATTTCCGATGCCGGCGACGAATATTCGCCGGAAGGAAATCGGCGAATGCCATTGTCGCGCTTCGCTTTCCGTTCGCCATGAATGCCATTCATGAATTCGATCCAACAACTCGCTCCCGAGATCGGCGAATGGCAGAATTCAACCGAAATTGAAAGTTGTCAATCGCTTCGCCGTTGATTGGCGCTACCGCCATGGCGCGGTTGCAGACTCCTGGTTTTCCGGCCCCGGAGGGTCCGGGGTTCGAGACGCGGAACATTGTAGACTTAGCTGCGATATGCGATTATTCGAATGATCGCACTGCAAATCCCGGATTGAAATTCCATGTCCAGCATCACCGAGCACCTGCCGATGGAGGCGCGGAAATCAGGCCCTTTGCGCGGCGAATGCCGGATACCCGGCGACAAGTCCATTTCGCACCGGTCGTTTATTCTTGGCGCCCTCTCGGTCGGCGAAACCCGGGTATCCGGGCTGCTGGAAGGCGACGACGTGATGCGAACCGGAGCGGCCATGCGCGAACTTGGCGCGGAGACCGAGCGGCTGGGCGAGGGAGAATGGCGAATCCACGGATTCGGAACCGGCGGATTTGCGGAACCGTCGAACGTTCTTGACTTCGGAAATTCCGGGACCGGCGTCCGCCTCGCCATGGGCGCGGTTTCCACCGCTCCGATCAAGGCGGTATTTACCGGCGACGAATCCCTGCGGTCGCGGCCCATGCAGCGAATAATTGCCCCTCTGTCGGAATTCGGAGCTACCTGCATCGGTAGAAACGGCGGACTTCTTCCAATTATGGTGGTCGGAGCGGAATCTCCCGTGCCGGCATCCTACGTATCCCCAGTGGCGTCGGCGCAAGTCAAATCGGCAGTACTGCTAGCCGGGCTAAATGCTCCCGGACGCACGAGATTGATCGAGCGCGTGCCGACCCGGGACCACACGGAGCGAATGCTCGCGGCATTCGGCGCCGACATCGAAGTCGGCGAAACGGGCGATGGCCACGAAATTTCGCTAGGCGGCTATGCCGAGCTTAAGCCGCAGGCATTCAGCGTTCCACGAGATCCTTCCTCCGCGGCATTTCCCGTTGCCGCCGCGCTCATATGCGAAGGCTCGGAGATTCGCGTTCCCGGGATCTGCGTCAACCCGACCCGGACCGGCTTTTTCGCAACCTTGCAGGAAATGGGCGCGTCGCTTGAATTCGAAAATGAGCGCATCGAGGGCGGCGAGCCGGTGGCCGACCTTCGGTCGAAGTTTTCATCGCTTAGCGGCGTCGAAGTGCCGCCTTCCCGCGCCGCCAGCATGATCGACGAATTTCCGATACTTGCCGTCGTCGCCTCTTTCGCCGAGGGAACGACCAGGATGATTGGAATCAAAGAGCTGCGCTACAAGGAGACCGACCGAATCAGCGCAATGGCGCGCGGGCTGGAAAGCTGCGGAATTGAGATCGAGGAAACAGAGGATTCGCTTGCGGTTCAAGGAAAGGGAGCGGGCGGCGCGTTCGGAGGGGCGACGTGCAGAACGCATTTCGACCATCGAATTGCGATGAGTTTCATGTGCATGGGGCTGGCGGCGCAAAATCCAATTCGCATCGACGACTGCAGTGCGATTTCGACGAGCTTTCCGGGCTTCGCCGACCTGATGGCCGGCCTGGGCGCAGACATTTCCGTAGAACCGGAATCGCGTTAGAACTAACCGGCTCGCCGCGAGCCGTTCGCCGCGGCGCTACTTGCGGCGAAAAATCAGATAGATCGGCTTGCGTCCCGCTTCCACCGCCTTGCGCTCGTATCTGGTCGGCCGCCATCCCGGCCAGGGCAGACGCCAGTCTTCCGGCGAACGCGCCGTCCATTCCAGATCGCTTCGAAGCAGAATGGTCTCGACGGCATGCGCCGCGTAATTCGGAATGTCGGTAGCAAGCCTGAGTTCAGCCCCGCGGCGCATCACCCTTGCAAGCGGATCTAAATATTCGGAATTGACGATTCGTCGTCCTCGATGGCGTTTTTTTGGCCATGGATCCGGATAAAGCAAAAAGACTCGTTCGATGCTGCCGTCTGGAAGCACATCCAATATGTCGCGAACATCTCCCGGATAAATCCTAATGTTGCCGAGTGGTCTGCTCTGCAGCTTGCCGAGCAGGGAGGCGACGCCATTCAAGTACGGCTCGCAGCCGATTAATCCGATATCGGGGCTAAGCTCCGCCTGGCGCAGAAGATGCTCTCCGCTTCCGAATCCGATCTCGAGCCAAATCGGCAAGTCCGCGCCGAAAATGCCCGCGCGATCGAGAAGGGATCGATCGGGATTGGATTCAAACGATGCAGGAATCTCGAACTTCGGCAACTCGTCGTTCAGGCGCGCGATCTGGGAATGCCTCAATCGCTTGCCGCGCCGGCGTCCGTAGAGATTCCTGAAGCCGTGCCCGGGCCGGCGGGAATTGTCCATGAGGTCGAGTTGCTTTACGATCGCCTCGCTTGCTCTACGCGAGCCGCAGCGGTTTCATCCTGAGTTAAACCTCATTCTTCAGCCGTTCGGCGAGGTCCGTCTTCTCCCATGAAAACCCTCCGTCAGCTTCGGGATGCCTGCCGAAGTGGCCGTACGAGGCGGTTCGCTGGTAAATCGGGCGACCAAGATTCAAATGGCGTCGAATGCCGCTCGGCGAAAGATCCATGGAATTCAAAAGCGCTTTTTCAATTGCGTAGTCGGAGACGCGCCCCGTTCCATAGGTGTCGACGTAAACGGACAGAGGCTTGGCAACGCCGATCGCGTAGGCGATCTGGATGCAGCAGCGGCGAGCCAATCCCGCGGCCACGACGTTTTTCGCAAGGTAGCGAGCCGCGTAGGCGGCGGAACGGTCAACTTTCGACGGATCCTTTCCCGAAAACGCGCCGCCGCCGTGCGGAGCTGCGCCTCCGTAGGTGTCCACGACGATCTTCCTCCCCGTCAGTCCGGTGTCGCCGTCGGGTCCGCCTATCGAGAATTTTCCCGTTGGATTTATCCACCAGTCGGTTTTTTCGGTGATCCAGCTTTCAGGCAGAACCTTCCTTACGTAAGGTTCGACGATGTCGCGCACGTCTCTCGAGGACAGAGATTCATCGAGATGCTGAGCGGAAACCACGATCGACGAAATTTCGACAGGCCTTGCGCTTTCGTAGCGCACGGTCAGCTGCGACTTCGCATCCGGACCGAGCCTGCATTCCATTCCCGTCTTTCTGGCATTCGCAAGCATTCTAAGAATTTCATGAGCGTAATGGATCGGCGCGGGCATCAGGGACGGAGTCTCGTCGACCGCATAGCCGAACATCAACCCCTGGTCTCCCGCGCCTTCCTCTTTTTCTTCGCTCGCATCGACGCCCTGCGCGATATCGCTGGACTGCTCGTGAAGATAATTTGAAATCCTTAGCTTCTCCCAGTGAAACCCGTTCTGCTCGTAGCCAATGTCCTTAACGCACTTGCGAACGATGTCCTCAACCCTTTCGGTGACGGAGTCGGCCCCCCTGACCTCGCCCGCAACCACGACGCGATTGGTCGTAGCCATCGTTTCGCACGCAACTCGCGATGACGGATCTTGCTCCAGAAAAGCGTCAAGAACCGCATCCGAGACTTGATCGCAGACTTTGTCGGGATGGCCTTCCGCGACGGATTCCGAAGAAAAATAATAGTCTTGGCGGGACAATGCATTCACTCCGTATTTTTTCTATCCCCGATTGACGGGAAATCGAACGGGCCGGGGGTGCAGCACTAGCAACGATCCCCTGCGCGGTCAATTAGACTTCTGCGCCGTTCAGGGATTTCCTATTTTCGAAATTGTCTGTTTTCGCTTAACACTGCGCTTGATCTGTGGCAGCGGCCGCCGCCCCGGCCGCCCTGCATTTTCCGCCGGCCTTCCCTTTTCCTCCGTGCTATGCGCCGATTCCATGGACGTTCCGAAGCAATTGCAGAAGCATATCTGACATTCCGAGGCCCCGAAGGAGTTCCGCATCGCCGATGTCACCGTCCGCCAGGCACGGCCGACCGAGTATCCGCTGTGGAACGCGCGCATGGACGAGTACCACTTCCTGGGGTTCAATTCGTTCGCCGGGCGCGGCATCCGCTACATCGCCTAATGGGAGGGCGGGTGGATCGGGCTGGCAGAGCGGCAGCTTCAAGTGCCGGCCGCGCGACCGGTGGATCGGATGGAAGCGGGCCCTTTTTCAACTCATGCTTCACCTTTTGTCGGGGCGGCGACTGGCCTTTACCGGAACATCGGCTGCGAGATGCTCAATGAAGGATGCAACCGAATCGCCGTTCAATTCAAAGTAATGGAATCGACCGCATTTGCGCCAGTGGAGCAAGCCCGACTTCATCTACTCGTTTAGATGACTGGAGGCTGTCGGGTTGCTCACGCCGGAGCGCCAAGCCAATTTGCTTGCCGACAGGGCCCCGCCCCCTATAAGAGCCTCAAGCATGGCCACCCGGCTCTCATGGCATGATGGCCCTTCCGAATTCCGCAAGGCTCATTGTTCAGCCCGGCTCATTGCGGGAAGCTCCGGTTCGGCGGGAACTACTAGGAATTCGTCCCTGTCCAACCGATGCCAGTACCCGTTCGAATTCTCGGGCTCGCGGTATTCATCTGACGGACATTCCCATGTCTCGGCAACCGACATCGTCGGCTGGTCGTGCAAATGATGCCACGCCTTGAACCGAATCGCTCGTTCAAGCGGTTCCCTGTCATACGTTGTCGCCAAGAAAGTCTCCGCAGACCGCACCTCGCGCACGACCTCTACCCCCTCACCGTGCGCATCCGCCTGGTCCTTAGGTCAAGTCTTACCGGAGGATCCCCTCGTGAATATGCTATGGCTGTATTCCCACTGATCTAGTGCGACACTTTCTTTGATCGACCAATCAAAATCGTCATGCGCTGCCTCCGGGGCTTGCACGGCGACCAGCCTTTTCCGAAGAGCTTTTCAAACGTCTTTCTAAGATCCAAGACCAAAATCGACTAGATGTTACACTTGCCCTAGCCGACATCGACCAACTTCACGACCACTGCGACCAACTTCGCCAAGGGCATCCGATTGCTGCTTTTTCCGCCAAATTTGCGGTGGCTGATCCTCTCATCTCAAGAATACCTGTCGATTCTTAATTCACATGCACAGGTAGGATTGTGCCCGTAAAAATCGAATATGAAGTTAGGCTCTAAAATGGTTGCCAACGTCAGTGAACATAAATTCGTTCGGACGATACGCCGAAATTAATCCGATGCAGCTACGTTGCAAAACGGATTCGAAGCGACATCTCTCCAAAATAGTTTCCGCTTGGCTGAACTGTGCCTTATCTCTTAGCGCCAAAGGCCCCAAGTAGATCATTCCGCTCGAACACGCCGCCTACTTCTTCAGCATTTGGACCATAAAATTCGCCTTTGATATAGTTTGCCGTAGCTTGCTCGTGTTTGAATCTTCCATTTCGGACAGAAATTCCGTTCCATTCCAT